>NZ_JAMYJY010000019.1:0-42900 GCF_024136985.1 Haloferax sp. AB510 | reverse complement strand
GGCGTCTCGCTTCCGACGTTCCCGCTCGCCGCCGGGTTCGGCCTCGCGCTCGGCGCGATGCTCGGCGATATCGGCGCGTCGTTCCTCAAGCGCCGCTCGGGCCGCGAGCGCGGTGCCGCGTTCCCCGGTCTCGACCAACTCGACTTCGTTGTCGGCGCGCTCGTCCTCGCGCTGGTCGCCGCGCCCGGGTGGTTCTCGGCGACGTTCACCCTGCCCGTGCTCGCGGTCGTGCTCGTGATGACGCCCGTGCTCCACGTCGTCACCAACGTCGGCGCGTACCTCCTCGGACTGAAAAACGAGCCCTGGTGACCCACTTTTTTCTGCGTCGGGGTCGCCTCCGGCGACCCGCTCCTTGAAAAACCTGGAGGAAAAAAGGCCGCGAGACTCGGCCTTCGGCCTCGTTCGCGGTACAGTAACAGAACGATTGCTGAACCGGTTCAACCGGACCTCGACACGTCAGTTCTCCACGAACTGTCGAATATCGTCGGCAACGTCTCCTTCCTGTTCCTCAGGAACTCCTGCAAACCAGCTAAGCACCCGGTCTTCCTGTTTCTGTGTCTCCCCAATAACTACATCATCAGATACTGAAACACGAAAGACCACGTTGTGCATCGTGGTGCGTCCGTCGTCCTCGTCCGCGGATTGAAACTCGATACAGCGGACGAACTCAACCTTCTCTAAGACGACTGAGGTATCGAGAAGTGACCCGGTTTCCTGTCGAGCCACAGCCAGCCAGTCTTTGCCGTGTTCCACAGGGAAGGCGAGAAGTGTCCACCCGTGAGAACCATCGTCCAGCAGCAGCACGTCTCCCTTGGCGTTGGTTATACCGACAACTGCGTGGCTGTCGACCCTCTCAGCGACTGATTCGAACGCCTCTGAAGGAAGCTGTCTCGTTTCGTCGTCGAACGGAACTTCAACTCGGTTCCACAGGTGGTCCGGGTCGGAGAACGAATCCATATCTTCTCTTACAGGTAGGGTGATCTATTTCTCGGGTACGGCCGACTATTTGTGCCGCTCACCCCGAACCGTCCCGCTTAAGCGCCTCCCTGAACCCTCTCGAAACAAGATGGCGAACGCAGCACTCATCGAGGCGCTTCGAGCCGCCGACGCGGTCCAGTTCGGCGAGTTCGAACTCTCTCACGGCGGCACGTCGAGCTACTACGTGGACAAGTACCTCTTCGAGACCGACCCCCGATGTCTGAAGCTCATCGCCGAGGCGTTCGCAGAGCGCGTCGCGGACGACGACAAACTGGCCGGCGTCGCGCTCGGCGCGGTCCCGCTCGTGGCCGCGACCGCGGTCGAGACGAACAAGCCGTACGTCATCGCCCGCAAGAAGGCGAAGGAGTACGGGACGGCAAAGCGAATCGAAGGCGCACTGGAGGAGGGCGAGGAGGTCGTCGTCCTCGAAGACATCGCGACGACGGGCCAGAGCGCCGTCGACGCCGTGGAGGCGCTCCGCGAGGCCGGCGCGGTTGTTGACCGCGTCATCGTCGTCGTGGACCGACAGGAGGGCGCAGCCGAGCTGTTAGCCGAACACGACATCGAACTGGAGTCGCTTCTCACCGCCGAGGACCTGCTGGCTGACGCCGACCGCTAATACACGCTTGTGACTAATTCACTCGGAATCGGCAATCGAAGTATTCATTTTTGTGCAAGTACGAAGGCGGAGGCATGAACAGAGCAGAGAAGGCCGCACTCCAGTTGCAGGCTGTCTCCGTGCTCCGGATGCTCAAAGAGACCCGGACGTACGACGAGCTGGCCGAACTCACGGGACTGCCGGCCGGCGACCTCAACCGTTACGTCAACGGGCACGTCCTGCCCGGGGTCGAACGCGCCCGCGAGGTCGTCGAGGGCGTCGGCCGCGACGCGCTCGCCGACGAACTCGAAGCCCGCGTCCGATTCGACGACGAAGGCTACGTCGATAACTCCGGCGTCGTCTTCGACCAGTCGTTCCTCGACCTCGTCGCGCCCGTCGCGGCGAACACGCTGAACCTCGAACGGCCCGACGTGATTCTGACCGCGGCGACCGACGGCATCACCCTCGGCGCGGCGATGGCGAGCTACTTCGGCGCGCGCCTCGCGTACGCGAAGAAGTCGAAAGAGACCGCCGTCGAGGACTTCATCGAGTCGCGCCAGCGCCTCGCGTCCGGCATCGAACTCACCTACTACCTCCCCGCCAGCGCCATCGACGACGGCGAGCGCGTCCTCGTCGTCGACGACCTCATCCGCTCGGGCGAGACGCAGGAACTCCTCTTGGACATCGCGCTGCAGGCCGACGCCGACATCGCCGGCGTCTTCGCGCTCATCGCCGTCGGCGACGAGGGGACGAACCGCGCCCGCGAGCTCACCGACGCCCCGGTCGGCGCGCTGAGCAGTTTCGACTGAGGCGCTCCCGCGGTCGCTCGAATAAACGGTTCAAAACTCGTTAGTTCACTTACAACTGGTGGGGAAATAGGCACTTCTGTGCCGTTCTCACACACTGAATCGGTAGTTTAACTCACGTTCGTGGATAATTCTGTTCGGGAGGATGGTAATGCTTATGTGTGCAATCGTGGGTATGCTTAGTCGTGCATCATGGGGCTCTCTGAAACCCTCGCAAACTACTTCGACGTGCATAAACACGGGTCCACGGTCAGGACCGAGATTCTCGCGGGCATCACGACGTTCCTCACGATGTCGTACATCGTCGTCGTCAACCCGTCGCTTCTCACAGACCAACCGTACATCGAGGGCGTCGACGGCATCGCCATCGCCGGGTACACGCCGGGGGAGGTTCAGTCCATGCTCGCCGTCGTCACCATCCTCGCGGCCGCCATCGCGACTATGGTTATGGCGTTCTACGCCAATCGACCCTTCGCGCAAGCGCCGGGGCTCGGCCTGAACGCCTTCTTCGCGTTCACCGTCGTCGGCGCGTTAGGCGTCCCGTGGCAGACGGCGCTCGCGGCCGTCTTCGTCGAGGGTGTCATCTTCATCGCGCTCACCGCCGTCGGCGCGCGGGAAGCCATCATCAAGGTGTTCCCCGAACCGGTCAAGATGGCCGTCGGAACCGGTATCGGGCTGTTCTTAGCGATTATCGGGTTACAGGCGATGGGCATCGTCGTCAACGACACCGCGACGCTCATCACGATGGGCGACCTCGCGTCGAACCCCGTCGCCATCGTCTCCATCGTCGGCCTGTTCTTCACGTTCGCGCTCTACGCCGCAGGTATTCCAGGTTCGATTATCATCGGTATCGCCGGCACGGCGATTGTCGGATGGGCAGTTACTGCCTTCGGATTCGTTGCTCCTGATGCGGGTCTGGTCGTAGGTGCAACGACGACAACGATTTCGCTCCCTCTGCTTGGTGCTGTTGACCTCGTTATGCCCGGTGGAGGTGCCGCCACCTACGACATCACGCCCCTCGCAGGCGCGTTCATCTCCGGCTTCGGGAACGTCGAGGCGTTCAGTTTCGCCCTCATCGTCATCACGTTCTTCTTCGTCGACTTCTTCGACACCGCCGGCACCCTCGTCGGCGTCGGTCAGGTCGCGGGCTTCCTCGACGAGAACGGCGACCTCCCCGACATCGACAAGCCGCTCATGGCCGACGCGGTCGGCACCACCGCGGGCGCGATGCTCGGCACCTCGACGGTCACGACGTACATCGAGTCCGCCACCGGCGTCGAAGAGGGCGGCCGCACGGGCCTCACCGCGCTCGTCGTCGCCCTCTTGTTCCTCGGTTCGCTCGCCATCGTCCCGCTCGCAACTGCTATCCCGCAGTACGCCTCCCACATCGCGCTCGTCGTCATCGGCGTCGTGATGCTCCGCAACGTCGTCGACGTCGCGTGGGACGACATCACCGTCACTATCCCCGCCGGCATGACCATCCTCGTCATGCCCTTCACGTACTCCATCGCCTACGGCATCGCGGCGGGCATCGTCTCGTACCCGCTCGTGAAGGTCGCAGCCGGTGAGTACGACGAGGTCAGTGCCGGCCAGTGGGCACTCGCCGTCGCGTTCTTCCTCTACTTCGTCATCCGCACCTCGGGCATGCTGCAAGCGCAGGTCTGAGGCGCCGCTCGCGACCGCTCGGTCCCCCCGCAGGCGTGCGTTTCTCTCCGATGCGTCCGCGACACACACCACCGCCGCGTTTTTCCGCTCGGACTCCATACCTCCGAGCGATGTCTCAACTCGTCCTCTACGAACTGCAGGGCTGTCCGTACTGCGCGAAAGTGAAGAACAAGCTCGCTGAACTCAACCTCGAATACGAGTCGCAGATGGTCCCCAGCGCTCACGCCGAGCGCACGGAGGTCGAGGAGGTAAGCGGCCAGACTGGCGTCCCCGTCCTCGTCGACGAGGAACACGGCGTCGAGGGGATGCCCGAGAGCGACGATATCGTCGACTACCTCGAAGAGACCTACGGCTCGGCGGCGTAACTCCGTCCCCTCCGTCCGGTTCGTCCCACGGTGAGCGTCGCGCTCTCGCTTACTGTTCTCGTTTTCGACCCACAGCCGCCTCGTAGCTCGCGCGGAGCGCGTCCGAGAGTTCGGCGATTCGGCTCGGTTCGATATCGACGGTCGCCCACGACCCGACGACGCGACCGTTCGCCTCGAACGGCAGGACGCGGTGTCGTTCCGCCACCGCCGCTCGCGACTCGGCCGACAGCGACGTAAGCGAGAGCCCCTGCTCGGAGACGACGGCGAAGAGCGTCCCGTTCGCCCGGAACGACGGGCAGCCGAAAAGCACCGTCCGCTCGACCGCCGGCCACGACGCGGCCTCGCGCCACACCGCGGCCGCGAGCGTTTCGACGGCGGCCCGCGATTCCTCACTCACCCCGTCCTTCCCGCTCCGCCCTCGCACGTTCGACATAGCAACCGCTACGCTGGCGACGATAATAACCATAGTACCAACCGCACGATAGCGTGCCGCGACCCTGCGGTTAGCTCTCTGCGGGGTCGCGGGTTCGCTCGCGAATCAGGTCGCGAATCTCGTCGGGGTCGTCGATGGCGGCGAGTTCCTCACAGCTGACGATGCCGGTGCCGTCGACCGACTCGCGCTTCTGCTGTTCCTCGACGAAGTAGACGGAGCGCGTCCGCGTGATTTCGCCGAGCGAAGACATGATTTGGGCGCGCTTCTCGGCACTTCGAGTGAACGGCGAGTGACCCGTGAGGACGTTCGTCTCCTTCTTGCGTCCGGCGTCCTCGCTGACGGCCTTGAACGGTGCGCGGGCGGTCGGGTGGACGGTGAAGCCGGCGCGCGTCAGCACCGACAGGACGTGTTCGTCGTCGGGGTCCACGTCGGGGTCGTCGGGTGTCGGCTCGGCGTCGCGCACGTCCTCCGCGCCCGTGAGCACGTCGACCGGGTTCGAGAACGGCCGGTCGAACAGCTCTTCGAGGTGAATCGCCACTTCGATGCTCGCGTTCATGCCGTTTTCGTACTTCGAGACGGTTCGCCGCGAGACGCCGAGTTCGGTCGCGAGCTGTCCGAGGCTCCATCCGCGTTCTTGCCGCTCTTCGGCGAGCACGTCGCCGTCGAGGCTCACGTACAGCCCACCGGGGGCGGCGTAGATGAGCGGGGGAACCTCCTCGACGAACAGGTCCATGGCGGTGTCGGGGTTCAACACCGGCACGCCGTGGCGGAAGTAGACGACGCCGGGTTTGAGGTCCTCGTCTCGGGTCCGAAGCCCGACGACCAACGGCGTGGCGTCGAGGTACGAACCGAGGCGTCGCATCTCGGAGCCGGTGATGCCGTCGAACGCGTCGATGTTCCCCAGTATCTTGAGGAGCAACAGGTCCTCGCCTCTCCGCGCGGCGAGGTCGAAGCTCTTCGGCCGGATGGCGATGCGGTCGCTCACGACGAAGCCCGCGTCTTGGAGCATCGCGGCGACATTACCAACCAGCGCTGACCGGGACATAGGGGGCAATAAGCGATTCGGCCCATAAAGCGTTTTCCCCGGTATCGCCGCCCTCGCCGACGTGTATCCCTTCTCGATGCCGCATTTATATAGCCGCGACCGACCCGAAAGGCGTTACTGCGCCCTCCGGCAATCTCCGCCGATGACCGTCATCGGCCTCGACGACACCGACTCCCGCACCCTCGGGATGTGTACGACCTACCTGGCGACGCTCGTCGCCGAGGCCGTCGAGGCCCGCGGGGGGAGCGTCGAGCGACGACTCCTCGTCCGCCTGAACCCGGCGGTCGAACACAAGACCCGCGGGAACGCGGCGCTGGCGATTCACACCGACCTTCCCGCGGGCGCGGCGTTCGCCCTCGCCCGCGAGGAACTCGACCGCTGGGCCGTCCTCGATGACGACCGAACCAGTCCGGGCATCGTCGTCGCGCCGGGGTCCGCCGACACGGTTTCGACCGCCGTCGCCGACTTCGCTCGCGACGCCGTCCGCGACTTCCACGACCTCGACGCCGCGGTCGACCTCGCCGAGCGCTCCGGGTTCCTGACCGAGGGCTGGCACGGTGGGCGGGGTCGCATCGGCGCGCTCGCGGCCGTCGGCGCGTGGGCCGCCTTCGACGAGTGGACCTACGAACACATCTCCTACCGCGAGTTCCACCGCTGCGGGACGCCCCGCGAGGTCGACTTCGACTCCGTTTTCGACGCCGCCGACGCGGCGTATCCCGACGCGTGGGACACCGTGGACCGCGAGGAGGGCGAGGCCGTCTGCGTGCCGAACGCGCCGGGGCCGATTCTCCACGGCATCCGCGGCGACGACGCCGACACCGTCCGCGAGGTCGCCGCCGCCATCGACTCGGAGCCCGTCGACCGCTCGGCGACGTTTCTCACGAACCAGGGGACCGACGCGCATCTTCGAGACGGCGTCGTCTCGGACCTCCGTGACGGCCGCGCCTACCGCGTCGCCGGGACCGTCGCCTCCGACCCGGAGACGCGCGCCGGCGGCCACGTCTTTTTCGACCTCGAAGCCGGCGGCTCGACGGTCTCCGTCGCCGCCTTCGAACCGACGAAGCGCTTCCGACACCGGGTGCGGGCGCTCCGCGTCGGCGACGCGCTCACCGCCTGCGGCGAGGTCGGAGACGGGACGCTCAAACTGGAGAAGTTCGCGGTCCGCGACCTCGTGCGCACGGAACCCGCGACGCCCGTCTGCCCCGACTGCGGGCGGACGATGAAAAGCGCCGGGCGGAATCAGGGCTACCGGTGTCGCGACTGCGGGACCGACGCGCCCGGCAAAGTCGAGCGGGCGGTCGACCGCGACCTCGAACTCGGCTGGTACGAGGTGCCGCCCTGCGCCCGCCGACACATCGCCAAACCGCTCGTTCGCGGTGGATTCGACGCGGCGACGCACCCCGAACGCTGAGGTCGCGGCCCGCGGTTTCCGCGTTTAGGACGCCGAGTACCGCGCTCAGTCTTGAACGACGAGCACGTTCGTGTTCTCGCGACGGTCGACGAACGAACTCCCTGCGGGCGGTTTCACGTCCACGACGAGCGTTCCGTCCTCGCGGTTCGCGCCGAGTTCGGCGTCGACGTGGACAGTCGCTGCCCCGCCGCCGCCGGTCTTTGCCGTCGCAACGCCGTCGATTTCCGCGGTACCGGATTTCACGATGACCGTCGCCCCCTCGACGGGGTTTCCCTCGTGGTCGACGACGGTGAAGTCGAGGTCCTGTGCGCCCGGGCCGACCACGTCGGGCGTCGGCTTCACGTCGAGTTCCGAGGTGGCGAGGCCCTGCACTCCCGAGAGCATGTTGAGCATGACGCTCATGCTGGCGACGCCGACCACGAGAGCGACGACGAGGCGGACCGGGAGCCCTTCGATGGCGCGCGTGTCTGACCGAAACGTATCGAGCATGGGCCGTCTGGCCGCGGGTTCGTATATAAACTCTCGTCCCGGGGTTCAAGTCGCATCACGGGACCAACCCGTCTCATGCACATCATCGGTCGCGAGTCGGACGACGATAGTCCAGTCTGCCGGTTCGGGAACTACCGCGCCCGCGACGGGAGCGACGGGGCGGCCGTCGGCCTCGACGTGAACCGCCCGCACGCGGCCGTCGTCGTCGGCAAGCGCGGCAGCGGGAAGTCCCACACGCTCGGCGTCGTCGCCGAGGGACTGGCGCGCGCCGTGGGCGTCGCACCAGTCGTAATCGACCCGATGGGCGTCTTCGGGGGGCTCGCCGAGTCACCGATAGACGGGACGATCCACGACGCGCCGACTGTCCGCGCCGACGCGTTCCCGCCGAGCGCGTGGCCGGACCTGCTCGGTCTCGACCCGACCGCACCCGCCGGGTCGCTCGTGTGGCGACTCGCGGCCGAGGAAGACTCGCTCTTGGCGATGCGCGGAGCGGTCGACGACGCCGACGCAGCGCCCGAGACGCGCAGAGCCGCGGCGAACCACCTCGCACTCGCCGACTCGTGGGACGTATTCCACCCCGACGGGCTCGACCCACGGTCGCTCTGTGGCTCCGTACCCGACGTGCTCGACCTCTCCGGGCTGGACGAGACCCCCGCGAGCGCGGTCGTCCGCGTCGTCGCCCGCGGTCTCTACGACGCCCGCGTCGCGGGTTCGGTCTCTCGCATTCCGTGGGTGCTTCTCGACGAGGCCCACGCGTTCGCCGGCGGACTCGCGGACTCCGCGCTTCGGACACTTCTCACGCGCGGCCGAGCCCCCGGCGTCGGCGTCGTTCTCGCGACCCAGCGACCCTCCGCGCTCCCCGAGGTCGCCGTCTCACAGGCTGACCTCCGGGTCGTCCACCGACTCACCGCTGGCCCCGACGTGTCGGCGATGGCCGCCGCCGACCCGACGTACTTCGACGAGTCGCTCCGGTCCCGGCTCCCGCGCGAACGCGGCTGCGCGCTCGTCGTCGACGACACCACGGAGACCGTCCACGACGTGCGGGTGCGTCCCCGAGAGACGCCCGACTGCGGCGCGACGCCGCGGGCGGTTCCCGACCGTGACCGTTCCGAAACCATGGAGTAGTCTGGCCGGAGAACAGCCGTATGGACCGCTCGGAACTGGCGCTGGTCGCCCTCGGTGGCTTCGCCGGCGCGATACTGCGCTACGGCGTCTCCGTCGCGATTCCCGGCGCGGGCGGCACGCTCGCGGTGAACGTCCTCGGGAGCTTCCTCCTCGGGACGTTCATCACGTCGGTCTCCTCCCGCCGGGCGCAGTTGTTCTTCGGGACCGGGCTGCTCTCGTCGTTCACGACGTACAGCACGTTCGCCGTCCAGACCGTGTCGCTGTCGCCGATGGGCGGCGCGCTCAACGTCGGCGCGAACTACGCGCTCGGCTTCGCCGCCGCCGCGCTCGGCCTCGCGTTCGGAGGGCGGCAATGACTCTCTCGCTTCTCTCGGCCGCCCTCGTCGGCGTCGGCGGGATGGCCGGCGCGGTCGCCCGGCACACTGTCGACCAGCGAGTCGTCGGCAAGTGGAGCACCGTCACCGTCAACGTCCTCGGGAGCGTCGCGCTGGGTTTTCTCGTCTCCGCGCCCGTCGGCAACGCGGCCGCGACGCTCGCCGGAACCGGATTCTGTGGGGCTTTCACGACGTTCTCCTCGTTCGCGGTCGGCGTCGCGGAACTCACGGACGCGGGCGACTACGATACGGCGGCCCGGTACGCCTTCGGGACGCTCGTTGCGGCGTTGGTCGGCGTGGCGATTGGCGGAGCAGTCGGCGGCCTCGTCGGGTGAGTCCGGCGCTCGCGCCCGTCACCGTCCGACTGATTCGGCGGTCGCCTCGCGCTCGTCGAGGAACTGCTTGGTACCCCGCTTGACGATGAACGGGAAGCGGCGGGCGAGGTACAGCCCGATTCTGGTCGTCAGGTCGGCGGTGACGACGAGGCGGGTAGATTCGATTTTGTCGGCGAACTTCCGCCCTACGTCTTCGGGGTCACTCATCATCGACGATGGGAGCCCAAGTCGGGCCGCCGACCGGGTGGCGGTGTAAGGTGGGTGCATCACGGAACAGGAGACGTTCTCGCGTTGCAGTTCCATCCGAAGCGACCGGGTGAACGCCTCGATTGCGCCCTTCGTCGACGCGTACCCCGATAGTCCCGGCGTGCCGACGAGTCCGACGCCGGAGCTCACGTTGTGGATGTGCCCGGAGTTCCGGGCCCGCATGTGTGGTAGAACGGCCCGTATCATCCGGAGGTAGCCGAAGTAGTTCACCTCGAACTCTTCGCGCGTGTCGTCGAGCGTTCGGTCGTCGAACAGGCCGAAGTTGAATATCGCCGCGTTGTTGAGGAGGATGTCGATGTGCCCCCACTCGTCGAGAATTTCGGCCACCGTCGCCTCCACGTCGTCATCGTTCGTGACGTCGCACTCGTAGACGCGGACGCGGTCGGGAGACGCCTCCTGAAGCGGCCGGAGATTGTCAACGTTAATGTCGAGTCCGGCGACCCGATATCCCTTCTTCAGGAGCGCCGTCAGCGTGTGGTAGCCGATACCCTCGTTCGCGCCGGTTACGACGACGACTCGCCCATCCGTTGTGCTGTTCACGATACTGTACAGACGTCACGCGAGAATATGGCGGTAGTGACGCGTCTCCGGTGCTCGGCGAGTAATTCATCGAAAAGTTCGCCCGAGGCGGGAGTTCACCGAACAGCGTGAGGTGAACTCAGGAACTCCCGTGAGTGAACGACGTGAACGAACGGGTGTGACGGGATTTGAACCTCGGTCGCTCCGCTCACTCTGTTCGCGTCGCTCCCTGATTCAAATCCCTCTGTCTGGCGGTTACAGCACGTAGGGGTCGCGACGCGACAAGACGCGTCGCTTGGCTTGTAACGTTCGGAAAAGCGCCCGAGGCGGGATTTGAACCTCAGTCGCTCTGCTCGCTGACGCTCGCATCGCTCCTTGGTTCAATCCCTTTTGGGGTATTCACGAGAATTACGGCCGCGCCGAGACGAGACTCGGCGCTCAGCGAGTAATTCATCGAAAAGTACGCCCGAGGCGGGATTTGAACCCGCGTCACGACCGTGACAGGGTCGTATGATGGGCCACTACACCACCCGGGCCCTCCGTCTGCACTCATCCGTAGCCGAGGTTTATAGATAAGACTTACCATCTGGGTTGCCCTTGGCCCGCGGTACCGCGATTCTTGCCCCGAAGACATTTATATTGGGATACCCCATGCCAACACGTGACGATTCGCGCATCTCCGGTGCGTGACCTCCGATAGCGTCGCCTTTCTTCGAGGAAGTTGGCAAGTGTTAAATGGGTGCGTCCCAAAATCAGCCGTAGTATCCCGTGACAGCTTCTTCCAGCACCCAGCAGCACCATACATGGTAGACGTAAGCCAACACAAACTGGTTCCGGAACACACGAAACTCGACGACGAGGCCGTCGAGGACGTGTTACAGGAGTACAACGTCGAGAAGACGAACCTCCCGAAGATCAAGCTGAAGGACCCGGCGCTCCCCGAGGACGCAGAGCCCGGCGATGTCATCAAGATCGTTCGGAACTCTCGAACGACAGACAAAGCAGTCGTATACCGACTGGTGATCGAATGAACCGACAAGCGCGACGCGAGGTCTCTCGCAAGTACTTCTCTGAAGAACGGCTCGCTGAACACCACTTCCGCTCGTTTAACGCGTTCCTCGAACGCGGCATGATGGACGTCGTCGAGGAGAAGGCGACCATCGAGACCGACATCGGCGACAAGGAGGGCGAGGAACCCGTCTACGTCGAACTCGGTGGCGTCCGCGTGGAGACGCCCCGCGTCCGCGAGGCCGACGGCTCCGAGGAACTGCTCTTCCCGCAGGAAGCGCGCCTGCGCAACATCACTTACTCCGCCCCCGTGTTCATGGAGATGTCCATCGTCCGCGGCGGCGAGGAAGAAGAGGAGGTCGTCGTCGACACCGCCGAGACGAAGGTCGGCCGGATGCCCATCATGGTCGGCTCCTCGAAGTGTAACATCGCGGAACTCTCCGACGAGGACCTCGTCGAAATCGGCGAGGACCCCGTCGACCCCGGTGGCTACTTCATCGTCAACGGCTCCGAGCGCGTGCTCATGACCTCGGAGGACCTGGCACCGAACAAGATTCTCGCCGAGTACGACACGAAGTACGGCGACGAGATTCAGGTCGCGAAGACGTTCAGCCAGCGCCGTGGTTACCGCGCGCTCGTGCTCTGTGAACGCAACCGCGAGGGGCTCCTCGAAGTGTCGTTCCCGTCCGTCTCCGGGAGCGTCAACTTCGTCACGCTCGTCCGCGCGCTCGGCCTCGAATCCGACGAGGAGATCGTCCACCGCGTCTCCGACGACCCGGAGATTGTGAAGTTCATGCTCGAGAACCTCGAGGAGGCCGAGGTGCAGACCCAAGAACAGGCCATCGAGGCGCTCGGCAAGCGCGTCGCCGGCGGGCAGGGCAAGAACTACCAGCTCAAGCGCGCCAACTACGTCATCGACCGCTACCTGCTCCCGCACCTCCACGAGGAGGGCGCGGAGGAAGAGGAAGTGCGCATGAACAAGGCGTACTACCTCTGCCGCATGGCCGAGGCGTGCTTCGAACTCGCGCTGCAGCGCCGCGACTCCGACGACAAGGACCACTACGCCAACAAGCGCCTGAAGGTCTCCGGCGACCTCATGAAGGACCTCTTCCGGACGGCGCTCAACAAGCTGGCGCGCGACGTGAAGTACCAGCTCGAACGCGCCAACATGCGGAACCGGAACCTGACGGTCAACACCGTCGTCCGGTCCGACGTGCTCACCGAGCGGCTCGAACACCCCATCGCGACGGGCAACTGGGTCGGCGGCCGCTCCGGCGTCTCCCAGCTCGTCGACCGCACCGACTACATGGGTGTGCTGTCGCACCTGCGTCGCCTTCGCAGTCCGCTGTCGCGGTCGCAGCCGCACTTCGAGGCGCGCGACCTGCACGCGACCCAGTGGGGTCGCATCTGTCCCTCCGAGACCCCCGAGGGACCGAACTGTGGACTGGTGAAGAACTTCGCGCAGGCGATGGAGCTCTCCCAGAACGTCGAAGACGAACAGTCGCTGAAACGAGAACTCGCGTCGATGGGTGTCGAGGGTATCCCCGGCATCGACAGCGTCGACGCCACACCCGCGGACGACTAACATGGCTCAGGCACAGCGAGAAGCGAAAGTATACGTCAACGGTAGTCTCGTCGGGACCCACCCGGACCCCAACCAACTCGCGGCACAGATCCGAGAGGCGCGCCGCCGCGGCGACGTGAGCCAGATGGTGAACGTCTCCGTCAAAGAGCGCACCCGCGAAGTCATCATCAACGCCGACGCGGGCCGCGCCCGCCGTCCGCTCATCGTCGTCGAAGACGGCGAGCCGCTCCTCGACGACGACCACGTCGAGGCGCTCGACAACAACGAACTCGACTTCGACGACCTCGTCGAGCGCGGACTCGTCGAGTTCATCGACGCCGAGGAGGAAGAAGACATCTACGTCGCGGTCGACGAGGACGAACTCAACGAGGACCACACGCACCTCGAAATCGACCCGCAGCTCATCTTCGGCATCGGTGCCGGGATGATTCCGTACCCGGAACACAACGCCTCGCCCCGCATTACGATGGGTGCAGGGATGATGAAGCAGTCCCTCGGGCTGCCCGCGGCGAACTACCGCATCCGCCCGGACACCCGTCAGCACCTCATGCACTACCCGCAGCTCTCGATGGTCAAAACGCAGACCACGGAGCAGATCGGGTTCGACGAGCGACCGGCGGCCCAGAACTTCGTCGTGGCCGTCATGTCCTACGAGGGCTTCAACATCGAGGACGCGCTCGTCATGAACAAGGGGTCCGTCGAACGCGCCCTCGCCCGCTCGCACTTCTTCCGCACCTACGAGGGCGAAGAGCGCCGCTACCCCGGCGGTCAGGAAGACCGCTTCGAGATTCCGTCGCAGGACGTGCGCGGCGCGCGCGGTGAAGACGCGTACTCGCACCTCGACGAGGACGGCCTCGTCAACCCCGAGACGGTCGTCGACGAGAACTCCGTGCTGCTCGGCAAAACCTCGCCGCCGCGGTTCCTCGAGGAACCCGACGACATGGCGGGGCTCTCGCCGCAGAAGCGCCGCGAGACCTCCGTCACGATGCGCTCGGGCGAGTCCGGCGTCGTGGACACGGTCACCCTCATGGAGGGCGAAGACGGCTCGAAACTCGCCAAGGTGTCCGTCCGCGACCAGCGCGTTCCGGAACTCGGCGACAAGTTCGCGTCCCGTCACGGACAGAAGGGCGTCGTGGGCCACCTGGCACCCCAGGAGGACATGCCCTTCACCGCCGACGGCGTCGTTCCCGACCTCGTGCTCAACCCGCACGCCCTGCCGTCGCGGATGACGGTCGGCCACGTGCTGGAGATGCTCGGCGGCAAGGTCGGCGCGCTCGAAGGCCGCCGCGTCGACGGCACCGCCTTCCAGGGCGAAAACGAAGAGGAACTCCGCTCGGCGCTCGAAGAGCGCGGGTTCATGTCCTCCGGCAAGGAGGTCATGTACTCCGGCGTCACCGGCGAGAAGATCGAGGCCGAAATCTTCGTCGGCATCATCTTCTACCACAAGCTGTACCACATGGTGAGCAACAAGCTGCACGCCCGCTCGCGCGGTCCCGTGCAGGTGCTCACCCGCCAGCCGACGGAGGGGCGCGCCCGCGAGGGTGGCCTCCGTCTCGGGGAGATGGAGCGCGACACCGTCATCGGCCACGGTGCCGCGATGGTGCTCCAGGAGCGCCTGCTCGACTCCTCCGACAAGGAGAAGGTCTACATCTCCGCCGACACCGGCATGGTCGCCGTCGAGGACCGCGACCAGCGCCGCATCTACGACCCGGTCACCGGCGACGAGGACAACATCCACGAGATCGAGATCAGCTACGCGTTCAAGCTGCTCCTCGACGAGATGGTCGCGCTCGGCGTCCGGCCGCGAATCGAACTGAAGGACGCGGTCTAACCACTCATGTCAATGCAGACACCCAAAGAAATCGGCAGCATCCAGTTCGGGTTGATGGACCCGGAGACGTACCGAGACATGTCCGCGACGAAGGTCATCACCGCGGACACCTACGACGACGACGGCTACCCAATCGACATGGGTCTCATGGACCCGCGGCTGGGCGTCATCGACCCCGGGCTGCAGTGCCGCACCTGCGGCCAGCACTCCGGGTCGTGTAACGGGCACTTCGGCCACATCGAACTGGCCGCGCCCGTCATCCACGTCGGCTTCACGAAGCTCATCCGCCGCCTGCTCCGCTCGACGTGTCGCGAGTGCGGTCGCCTCTCGCTCACCCAGGAGGAGGCAGACGAGTACCGCGACAAGCTCGGTCGCACGAAGGAACTCGGTGACGACTGGAGCGACGTGATGAAGTCGGCGGTCCGGCAGGCCCGCAAGGCCCACCGCTGTCCCCACTGCGGCTCGCCGCAGCACGACATCAAACACGAGAAGCCGACGACCTACTACGAGGTCCAGAACGTGCTCGCCGGGGACTACTCCGAGCGCATCGCCGAAGCGATGCAGCCGGACCCCGACGACGAGGACGACGAGGGCGTCGACCCCGTCACCCTCGCCAACGAGACCGGACTCGACGCCGAGCGCGTCAATCAGGTGCTCGCCGGGGAGTTCCGCCCGGTCGGCGACGACCGCAAGGCGCTCGAAAAGGCGCTCGACCTCGACCTCACCGAAGAGGACATGAACAAGCTGATGCCCTCGGACATCCGCGACTGGTTCGAGGACATCCCGGACGAGGACCTCATCACGCTCGGCATCGACCCCGACCGGTCGCGCCCCGAGTGGATGATTCTGACCGTCCTCCCCGTCCCGCCGGTCACGGCGCGTCCCTCCATCACGCTGGACAACGGCCAGCGCTCCGAGGACGACCTGACCCACAAGCTCGTGGACATCATCCGCATCAACCAGCGGTTCATGGAGAACCGCGAGGCGGGTGCCCCGCAGCTGATTATCGAGGACCTGTGGGAACTGCTCCAGTACCACGTCACCACGTTCATCGACAACGAGATTTCGGGCACGCCGCCGGCGCGCCACCGCTCCGGCCGCCCGCTGAAGACGCTCAGTCAGCGCCTGAAGGGCAAGGAGGGTCGCTTCCGCGGCTCCCTGTCCGGCAAGCGCGTCAACTTCTCGGCGCGTACCGTCATCTCGCCGGACCCGACGCTCTCTCTGAACGAGGTCGGCGTCCCGGACCGCGTCGCGTCCGAGATGACCCAGACGATGAACGTCACCGAGCGCAACATCGACGAGGCTCGACAGTACGTCCGTAACGGACCCGAGAGCCACCCCGGCGCGAACTACGTCCGCCGCCCGGACGGCCGCCGCCTGAAGGTGACAGAGAAGAACTGCGAGGAACTCGCGGAGAAGGTCGAACTCGGCTGGGAGGTCAACCGCCACCTCGTCGACGGCGACATCGTCATCTTCAACCGACAGCCGTCGCTGCACCGGATGTCCATCATGGCGCACGAAGTCGTCGTGATGCCGTACAAGACGTTCCGCCTGAACACCGTCGTCTGCCCGCCGTACAACGCCGACTTCGACGGCGACGAGATGAACATGCACGCCCTCCAGAACGAGGAGGCCCGTGCCGAGGCGCGCGTCCTCATGCGCGTCCAAGAGCAGATTCTCTCGCCGCGCTTCGGTGAGAACATCATCGGCGCGATTCAGGACCACATCTCGGGCACCTACCTGCTCACTCACGACAACCCCGAGTTCGTCGAGACGCAGGCGCTCGACCTGCTCCGCGCGACGCGCGTGGACACGCTCCCCGAGCCCGCGGGCGAAAACGACAACGGCCAGCCCTACTGGACCGGCCAGCAGATCTTCTCCGAGCTCCTGCCGGACGACCTGAACATGGAGTTCACCTCGAAGGTCGGCGACACGGTCACCATCGAGGACGGCCAACTCACGCAGGGCACCATCGACGAGGACGCAGTCGGCGCGTTCGGCGGCGAAATCGTCGACGCCCTCGCCAAGGACTACTCGAAGACGCGCTCGCGCATCTTCATCAACGAGATTGCCTCGCTCGCGATGCGCGCCATCATGCACTTCGGGCTGTCTATCGGTATCGACGACGAGTCCATCCCGGACGAGGCGACGGCGCAGGTCGACGAGGCCATCGACGCCGCCTACGACAAGATTCAGGAACTCATCGAAATCTACGAGGCGGGCGAACTCGAGTCCCTGCCGGGTCGCTCCGTCGACGAGACGCTGGAGATGAAGATCATGCAGCGCCTCGGCAAGGCGCGCGACTCCGCCGGTGAAATCGCGGAGGATCACTTCGAGGAGGACAACCCCGCGGTCGTGATGTCGAAGTCCGGCGCGCGTGCGTCCATGCTCAACCTGACCCAGATGGCCGGCTGTGTCGGCCAGCAGGCAGTTCGGGGCGAGCGCATCAACCGCGGCTACGAGGGCCGCACCCTGAGCCACTACCAGAAAGGCGACCTCTCGGCCGAGGCCCACGGCTTCGTCGAGAACTCCTACCGCGCCGGCCTCACGCCGCGCGAGTTCTTCTTCCACGCGATGGGTGGCCGCGAAGGGCTGGTCGACACCGCAGTCCGTACCTCGAAGTCCGGGTACCTGCAGCGTCGTCTCATCAACGCCCTCTCCGAACTCGAGGCACAGTACGACGGCTCCGTCCGCGACACGTCGGGGACCATCGTTCAGTTCGAGTTCGGCGAAGACGGCACGAGTCCGGTGAAGGTCTCGTCCGACGACGAGAACCCCATCGACGTCGAGAACATCGCCGACCGCATCCTCACCTCGGAGTTCAGCTCCAACGAGGAGAAGGAACGCTTCCTCGGCGAGCGCGAACCGCCGACCAACCTCTCCGAGCACGCCGAACCGCGTGTCGACGCCCGTGCGGGGGTCGAATCCGATGACTAAGCACGACGCAACCGCCGACTACGAGTTCGTCGACGACGCCATCGTCGACGTCGTCGAGTCCAAAGAGCTGTCTCGACGCCTGAAGGACCGCATCTACCAGACCATCGAAGAGCGCGAGGGCGTCTCGCTCGAACAGGCCGGCGAAATCGCGCAGGCCGTCGAGGCGCGCTACCTCGACACCCGCGTCGACCCGCTCGACCCCGTCGGGACGGTCTCGGCGCAGTCCATCGGTGAGCCGGGGACGCAGATGACGATGAACACGTTCCACTACGCGGGCGTCGCCGAAATTGACGTCACGCAGGGGCTGCCGCGCCTCATCGAACTGGTGGACGCGCGGAAGACCCCCGACACGCCGATGATGACGGTGTACCTCGAAGACGAGTACGCGAACAACCGCGAACTCGCCCACCAGGTCGTCTGGAACATCGAGTCCACGAAGATTCTGGCGCTCGGCGACATCTCGACCAACGTCGCCGACATGGTCGTCCAGATCGACCTCAACGACGAGACGCTCCTCGAGCGCTGGCCGACCTACGACGACGAGGGCGTCGTCGCGAGCGAAATCGCCGAAACCATCGAGGACGCGCTCGGCATCAAGACCCGCCGCGAGGGGACGCTCATCGAGTTCGGCCCCGAGAGCCCGAGCTACCGCCGGCTCCTCCAACTCGTCGAGGAACTGCGCGACATCGTGTTCAAGGGCATCGAGGAGGTCTCCCGCGTCGTCATCCGCAAGGAGAACAACGAGGACACCGACGAAGAGGAGTTCGTCCTCTACACCGAGGGCTCGGCGTTCGGCGACGCGCTCGCCATCGAGGGCGTCGACGCCTCCCGGACCACCTCGAACAACATCCACGAGGTGCACAAGCAGCTCGGCATTGAGGCCGCCCGTGAGGCGATCATCGACGAGACGATGAACACGCTCCGCGAGCAGGGTCTCGACGACGTGAACATCCGCCACCTGATGCTCGTCGCAGACATCATGACGAACGACGGGACCATCGAGTCCATCGGTCGCCACGGTATCTCCGGGTCGAAGGACTCCGTCCTCGCCCGCGCCGCGTTCGAGGTCACGGTCAACCACCTGCTCGACGCCGCCATCCACGGCGAGGAAGACGACCTCGACGGCGTCATCGAGAACGTCATCGTCGGCAAGCCGATCGCGATCGGCACCGGCGACGTGGACCTGCGCATGGGTTCGCTCGACGTCGAAGACGCGGACGCCAACGCGGCACCAGAACCGTCTGACGACTGACGATGAAAGTTACGCTGTCGGATACGGCCCGCCGCTTCATCGCCCTCTTCGAGGAGGAGACGGAGGCGACCGCCCACGACTGCCTCGTGTTCGAGGACCGGGTCGTCTTCCTCGTCGCCGCGGGCGACATGGCGACGGCTATCGGCCCCGGCGGGCGGACCGTCCAGTCGGTCGAGCGGCAACTCGGTCGGTCGGTCGAGCTGGTCGAGGACGCCGACACGCCCGAGGCGTTCGTCGCGAGCGCGCTCGCGCCGGCGGCCGTCCGACACGTGACTCTCTCGCGGCAGAACGACACCGTCGCGTACGTCGAGGTCGCCGAAGCCGACCGCGGCGTCGCCATCGGCGCGAGCGGGAAGACAATCGACACCGCCCGTGAACTGGCGCGTCGCCACTACGACATCGACGACATCCAGTTGACGTAGGGCGGCGGTCTGCTCGACCACACGTTTTTGTCTCCACCGACCCGCGAGCTACGCATGTCGCCGATACGACAGTCTGTCGGAGTCGCAGTCGGGCAACTCGACCCGACGCAGTTTTCGGAGTACGAGGAGCTCGCGAGCGCGACCGCGGGGTTCGCCGCCGCCGCGGTCGTGGTCTATCTCGTCGGTCGGCTCCTGTTGGTCCCCGGCGTGACGAGACTCGTCAGCTCCCGCAACCGGAACAACCCGACGCTGAAGTCGGCGACGGAGACCTACGCGCACGCCTTCGTCATCGTCCTCGCCGGGCTCGCCGGCGTCATCGGCGCGGGCTACGCGTCAGTCCTGACCGACACGGCGCTCATCGTCGCGGCGCTGACGCTCGTCGTCGGGGTCGCCGGACAGGAGGTCATCGGCGCGCTCATCAGCGGCCTCTTTCTCGTAGCCGACCCGGACTTCAACGTCGGCGACTGGATATCGTGGCCCGGTGGCGAGGGGGTCGTCGAGGCGGTTGACTTCCGGGTCACGCGCGTGCGGACGGTGAACAACGAGACCATCTCGGTACCGAACACGGAACTCACGACGAACGCGCTCACTCGCCCGTACGGCCGAGAGCGGTACCGAATCACCGAGCGCGTCGATATCGCGTACACCGACGACGCGGAGTTGGCGCTTCGCGAACTCGTCGAGACGGCGCGGGAGGACGACCGCGTGCTCGACGACCCGGAACCGACCGCGCGCATCCTCGAGTTCGCCGGGAGTTCGATCGGCCTACAGGCGGAGTTCTGGGTCGCCTCGCCGATGGACGTGAGTCTCGTCGACGTTCGCTCGCAGTACCGTCGTCGAGTCAAGCGGCGGTTCGACGAGGAGGGGCTGACACTCGGTCCGGCGTCGGGCCGCGAGGTCAGCGGTCGCCTCGACGTGGACCTCGTCGGCGAGCGCGGCGGCGAGTGACCCCGCTGGACGGGCGCGTCGGCCCGTGTGCGCATCGTTCGCACGGGTGGACGAAACGACACAATCTCCGGGCGGTTTAGTCCCTCTTCGACGCGGAGGGGCCGTCGTTCGAATCGGAGAAACGACCTCAGATTCCTCCTTAGGGGGCGCTAATCGCTCCTGAAGCCGTCTCGTCGGATTCGAAAAGGGAGGCTTAAGTAGCTCCATCTGGAACTGTTGTTCACTATGGCGAACGGCAAATACGCCGCGCGCAAGCTCAAGCAGGACCGGCAGAAGCGCCGCTGGTCCGACTCTGAGTACGCGCGCCGTGAGCGCGGTCTCGGCAAGAAGTCCGACCCGCTCGAGGGTGCCCCGCAGGGTCGCGGCATCGTCCTCGAGAAGGTTGGTATCGAAGCGAAGCAGCCGAACTCGGCGATTCGGAAATGCGTCCGTGTTCAGCTCATCAAGAACGGAAAGCAGGTCACCGCCTTCTGTCCCGGTGACGGCGCGATTTCGTTCATCGACGAACACGACGAAGTCACCATGCCGGTATCGGCGGCGCGAAGGGTCGCGCGATGGGTGACCTTTCGGGTGTCAACTACAAGGTCGAGAAGGTCAACGGCGTCTCGATGATCGAACTCGTCCGCGGGAACGCTGAAAAGCCGGTGCGCTAACCATGTCGGAAAGCGACGCACCCGAGCCCGAGTCCCCCGCGAGCAGCGAGGAAGCAAAGGAGAACGCGCTTCTGTTCGGCGTCTGGGACGTCTCCGAGATGGAGTACACCGACCCCAGCATGAGCCGGTACATCAAGGCGACGCCCATCGCCCACACGATGGGTCGTCACGCCTCGAAGCAGTTCCAGAAGTCCGAAATCAGCATCGTCGAGCGGCTCATCAACCGTCTGATGCAGACCGAGGACAACACGGGACACAAGCAGAAGACGAGTAAAATCGTCAAGGAAGCGTTCGAAATCGTCCACGAGCGCACCGAGGAGAACCCCGTGCAGGTGCTCATCCGCGCGGTCGAGAACGCTGGTCCCCGCGAGGAGACCGTCCGCCTCAAGTACGGCGGTATCTCGGTCCCGCAGGCCGTCGACGTCGCCCCGCAGCGCCGCGTCGACGAGGCGCTGAAGTTCATCGCACAGGGCACGCTCAGCGGTTCCTACAAGACGACGACCACCGCCGCCGAGGCGCTCGCACAGCAGCTCATCGGCGCGGCCGACTACGACGTCCAGACGTACGCTATCTCCCAGAAAGAGGAGAAAGAGCGCGTCGCCGAAGCGGCCCGGTAATCTCTCCACTCTCTTCCGTTTTTCACCGCGCCGAGTGACGACGCCGTACGGTCGGTCTGGTGGGACTCACACCGTTCGTCTGGCGCCTCGTGACCGGTGCGTAGCGTAGCACTCAGTCGGCGGCCATTCCCGGGTTGACGACGTAGTGTTTCACCACGTCGACGAGCGTCCGGCGGTACTCGCTTTTCGAGGGGTCGTCGGCGAGCGTCCGGAACTGTTCTTTGAACGTGTCGAGCGACACCGACGGTGCGTCGTCGCCCGCGGCGTGGGCGAGGTCGTACAGCCGGTGGTCGGGCTCGACGAGGTCGTGTCGCTCCACGAGCGCGAGGGCGAACGCGGCGTTCACGGCCGTGATTTCGGGGTCCGAACCCGCGGTGACAAGTCGAGAGCCGGGGCGTCCGGACGCCTGCGGTCGGTCGGCGAGCGCCGCCGCCAGTTGCGATTCGAGGAACTGGACGAGTTTGTCCGCGGGCGCGACAGACAGCGTCAGGTCGTCGGCATAGATATCCTTGCAGTGATTAGCGATTTGATAGCAGTGCGCGAGCTTCCGACGCTCGACGGTTCTGCCCGCGAGCGCGAGAAAGACCGCCTCGCGCGTGGATTGGTAGTGCGAGACGTGGCCTTCCTCGTTTCGGGCCATGTGTGAGAGTTCGTGGAGCGCGAGTTCGCGGGCCATCGCGCTGGTGGCGGCCTGCCGGGAGATGTTGAGGACGTGGTGGTCCTGATAGTGGCCGGCCCACGTGCGGGAGTCGGGATCATCGCGAACGCGCACGTACACGGGGTACGAAAGCTCGAACTCGGTTTCGAACAGGTCGGCGGCGCTCAAGAACGGGTCTGCCGGTGCGCCCCCGACGACTCGGAGGTCCATTCGAGTTGAGAAATGTTATCAATCAACATGACTCTTACGCCGACCCCGGCAACGAGATTCGCGTCCGGCGGACAGTCTCACCTATCGTGACAAAAATGCTCATACCCCGGCGGTAGGACGGCTGAAAATGGGAAATCCGCTCGGCAAAAACACTACTCTTTTGACCCTCCTGCCGGTAGACCACTGTATAATGGGCCGACGAAAGAAGATCGTCCAGGAATGTGAGAAACTGATGGACAAGCCGGAGCAGATCCGGAACATTGCCATCGCCGCTCACGTCGACCACGGTAAGACGACCCTCTCCGACAACCTCCTCGCGGGTGCAGGCATGATCTCTGACGAGACTGCCGGCCAGCAGCTCGCGATGGACACGAAGGAAGACGAACAGGAACGCGGCATCACCATCGACGCCGCAAACGTCTCGATGACCCACGAATGGGAAGGCGAGAACCACCTTATCAACCTCATCGACACGCCGGGCCACGTCGACTTCGGTGGCGACGTGACGCGCGCGATGCGCGCCGTCGACGGTGCGCTCGTCGTCGTCGACGCCGTCGAGGGTGCCATGCCGCAGACCGAGACGGTCCTGCGTCAGGCGCTCCGCGAGGGCGTCAAGCCGGCGCTTTTCATCAACAAGGTCGACCGCCTCATCAACGAACTGCAGGAAGGTCCCGAGGAGATGCAGAAGCGCCTCGTCGACGTCATCTCCGACGTCAACGAGCTCATCCGCGGGATGACCGAGGAGAAGGACTACGACTGGACGGTCTCCGTCGAAGACGGGACCGTCGCCTTCGGGTCCGCCCTGTACAAGTGGGGCGTCTCCATGCCGTCGATGGAGGAGACCGGTATCTCCTTCGGCGACATCATGGAACTCGAGCGCGGTGGCGACCGCCAGGAACTCCACGAGCGCACGCCGCTTTCGGACGTCGTCCTCGACATGGTCGCGGAGCACTTCCCCGACCCGCTCGACGCTCAGCCCCGTCGTATCCCGACGGTCTGGCGCGGTGACTCCGAGTCCGACCTCGCGCGCCAGATGCGCGAAGTCGACGACGAAGGCGAAGTCGTCTTCATGGCGACCGACATCTCGATGGACCCCCACGCGGGCGAAATCGCGACGGGTCGCCTGTTCTCCGGCACCATCCGCAAGGGTCAGGAGCTCTACGTCTCCGGGACCGCGGGCAAGAACCGCGTCCAGTCCGTCGGTGTCTTCATGGGCGGCGAGCGCGAGGAACTCGACCGCGGCGTTCCCGCGGGGAACATCGCGGCCGTCACGGGTCTCCGTGACGCCATCGCCGGTTCCACCGTCTCCTCCGTCGAGATGACGCCGTTCGAGTCCATCGAGCACATCTCCGAGCCTGTCATCACGAAGTCCGTCGAGGCAGAGCGCATGGACGACCTGCCGAAGCTCATCCAGACGCTCCAGCAGGTCGCGAAGGAAGACCCGACCATCCGCATCGAGATTAACGAGGACACGGGCGAGCACCTCATCTCCGGGCAGGGCGAGCTCCACCTCGAAGTCATCACCCAGCGTATCCGCGACAACCAGGGCATCCCGGTCCGCACCGGTGAGCCGATTGTCGTCTACCGCGAGCAGGTCCAGGGCAAGTCCCACGAGGTCGAGGGCGTCTCCCCGAACCGCCACAACAAGTTCTACATCACGGCGGAACCCCTCTCGCAGGACATCGTCGACTCCATCAAGCTCGGCGAAATCTCGATGGACATGCCCGAACTGGAGCGCCGCGAGGCCCTCCAGGAAGCCGGCATGGACAAGGACACGTCCCAGAACGTCGAACACATCCACGGGACGAACATCCTCATCGACGACACGAAGGGTATCCAGCACCTCAACGAGACGATGGAACTCGTCATCGAGGGTCTCGAAGAGGCGCTCGACGACGGTCCGCTCGCTGCGGAGCCCGTCCAGGGGACGCTCCTGCGCCTCCACGACGCGCGCCTCCACGAGGACACCATCCACCGCGGTCCCGCACAGGTCATCCCTGCGACGCGTGACGCGGTCCACCGCTCGCTCATCGCGGGTCAGGTGAAGCTCCTCGAACCCATCCAGAACGTCCGCATCGACGTCGCCTCCGAATACATGGGCTCGGCCTCCGGCGAGATTCAGGGTCGCCGCGGCCGCGTCGACGACATGTACCAGGAAGGTGACCTCATGGTCATCGAGGGCATCGCGCCCGTCGAAGAGATGATCGGCTTCTCGTCGGACATCCGTTCGGCCACGGAAGGTCGCGCCTCCTGGAACACGGAGAACGCCGGCTTCCGCGTGCTCTCGGACAACCTCCAGCGCGAGAAGATCATGGAGATCCGCGAGCGCAAGGGCATGAAGCTCGAGCTCTCGCAGGCTATCGACTACATCTAAGCGCGAGCTTTCGCGCCTTCTTTCGGTCACCGGCCCGGGAGCGACCGCAGTGTGTCACACTAACGGTCGCAGCGGTTGCTTCTCGCCGCTCCGTTTTCCGGTCGCTCGGTCGTCCCTTCAGGGGTGAATCGGACGACCGGGGGCGCCGACGTCGAGCGCCGTCAGACTCTCCGTACATTCGCTGTCCGATGAGAGTCCGAACTACGCCACGATAACGGGCTCTCGAAACACCGCCCTTGACGTAGTACTGATTGATAAATAGAACAAATAAAAACGGAGATCGGCTTCACCGCCGCGTGGAGTTCGGTTACAGCGTCAGGTCTTCCCAGGCAACGCTTCCTTCGCTGACGATATTCTCCGGTGTCATCTCGGGAGCGCCCAGAACAGCTCCGGCGTTCGGAATCGGAAGCGGTCCGTATGTGTCCGACGGGACAGCTCCGCCGCCGGATACGACGATTCGGGCAACCATCCCGAGGGTGAGGTGGGGGAGGCAAAGCACGTCGTACACGCCCTGTTTCGTAAAGCGGTAGAGCCACGAGTCACCGCCCACCACCGGAGGCGACGTGAAACCGTGTGACGTTGGAACCCGGCTCGGTAACGTGAATACCGGAGGTTCGCTGAACTTCGGATGGAACGACGTCACCGTGTGAAGCCCATGGTGGACGCGGAATTCGACGACTTCGCCGGGGCGCACGTGCAGTCCAACCGGGTCGAAGATGAACTCCGCCGGAACCTCGTTCCCTGACTCGGGGTCAATCGGGAAGTCGTCGTGGATGTTCTCTTCGTGGGTGTGAAGTTCGACGACGTGGTCGACGAGTCCCGAGGGAACGGTGTCATCCGCCGAGTACGGCGCGCCGTACACCTCGTCGATTCGGTTTCCACGGCCGCTGGTCGCGGCTGCCGTCCCCCCGAGTGCCGACACGGCTGCACCCACACCGAATACTTTCAGCAGTGATCGCCGGTCGATTCCGTGATTCTTGATGACCTCTATCAGTTCGTCGTCGCTGAGTTCGAGGTCGTCGGTATCTGTTTGTTTGGTCATCTGTTTTCCTACCGTCACTGTCCCACCGCGTGACGCGGCACGTGATGGCGTGTATATATCTACGGAAACTGAGTTTGCTACCCATCAACTAACTCGAATATTCTTCGCCTAAGGCTGACTTTCAGACGCTCGTTAGCACGACTGAAGCCGTGGGCTTCCGCCCAAATCACGTGATAATGAGCACACGGCGATCCGTTCTCTCCGACCGAGTCCCAACTGCCGCGGCCGAACTGCACTGACACCCATGTCAAATGCCAGCACGCTGTCGGCGTCGGCAAACCGTGTCGGCTACGAAGGCTTATACCGCGTGGCCGAATCACGGATACGTATGCGTAAGGGTACGTCTCTCGACTCCTGGCGCGACGACGCGAAACCACGACCGAACCGCGCGTCGCGGACAACAGCGTCGGGACGGCCCACGGGGGTGGGACAATGAGCGCACAGGACCTCGACGGCGGGAGCGACGCCGAGACCGACGGGAGCGGCGAGATGCCGAAACCGCACACGATTCGGCTCGAACTCGTCGATGAGCCCGGACAGCTTTTGGCCGCGCTCAAGCCCATCTCCGACAACGGCGGTAACCTGCTTTCCATCTTCCACGAACGAGGGAGCCTGACTCCCCGCGGACACATCCCCGTGGAGGTCGACCTCGAATGCCCGCCCGACCGCTTCGAGCGAATCGTCGAGGCGCTCCGCGACGCCGGCGTCAACGTCATCCGCGCCGGCGCGGAGCACTTCGGCGAGGAGGTAATGGTCATTCTCGTCGGCGACATCGTCGATTCCGACCTCTCGGACACGCTCCACCGCATCGAGTCCTCGGCGGACGCGACCCTGCAGGACCTGTCGCTGTCCGCCCGCGAGGGGACCAACGAGGCGTCGAGCGCCCGACTCCGACTCGCGGTCCGCTCCGGCCGCGTCGACGAGACGCTGTCGGTCGTTCGCGACCTCGCCGCCGAGAAGGGACTGCACGTCGTCGAGCCGCTCGCGGAGGGATCCCAATGAGCCTCAGACTCGCAGTGCTCGGCGCGGGCGCGGTCGGCGGCTCGGTCCTCGACCTCGCGGGCGACTACGGTCACGATGTCGTTGCGTTCGCGGACTCGTCTTCCTCCGCGGTCGACCCCGCCGGGCTCGATCCGAGCGCGGTCCACGACCGAAAGGAACGCGAGGGCGTGGTCGGCGAGGCGGACCCCGCGGCGGTGTTCGACGCCGATTACGACGTGTTGGTGGAGGCGACGCCGACGACGCTCGGCGACGCCGAGCCCGGCTTTTCGCACGTCGAGCGCGCGCTGGCCGACGACCGTCACGTCGTGCTTGCGAACAAGGGTCCGGTCGCGGAACGGTACGCCGACCTGCGCGCGCTCGAAGCCGAGAGCGAGGGGACGGTCCAGTTCGAGGCCGCTGTTGGCGGCGCGATTCCCGTCCTCTCGACCATCTCGGACCTCGGCGCGCCCCACGTGACGGCCGCGCGCGGCGTGCTGAATGGGACGGCGAACTTTATCCTCTCACGGATGGCCGCCGAGGGACTCGACTATGAGCACGTGCTCGCGGAGGCACAGGACCTCGGCGTCGCCGAGGCGGACCCGACGTTCGACGTCGACGGCATCGACGCCGCGCTGAAGTTCGTCATCCTCGCGAACGTCCTCTCCGACGGCGAGACCGAGTACGCGCTCGACGACGCCGAGGTCGAGGGCATCCGCAACGTCCCGGGAACGGCGCTCGATCTCGCCGCCGAGGACGGTCGGACAGTCCGCCTCATCGGCGAGGCGACGGCCGACGGGGTCCGCGTCGCTCCGCGGCTGATTCCGCAGGGCTCCGCGCTGTCGGTCACGGGCACGCAAAACATCGTCCAGTTGGAGACCAAACACGCGGGCCAACTGAATATCAGCGGCCGCGGGGCGGGCGGTCCGGAGACGGCGACCGCCGTCCTGTCCGACGTTTCACGCCTCGAATAGCAGACAGGCGGCCCGTACCCTCTGTTTCTTTCGACTGTCGATATCCACCGGACACTCCATTTCCGCGACCGTGGTATGGTTCCGCAAATCGCAGTACGGCGGTTAGACGGCCCGTAGCGCGTATCGAAATCGTTTTAGGGGTTTCAGCAAAAACATTCCCCACAGAGCGCCTTAGCGCGTGAACACACCAATGAGCGACAAACCCCACCAGAATCTGGCCATCATCGGCCACGTCGACCACGGTAAGAGTACGCTCGTCGGCCGACTCCTGTTCGAGACCGGCTCCGTCCCGGAGCACGTCATCGAGCAGCACCGAGAGGAAGCCGAGGAGAAGGGCAAGGGCGGATTCGAATTCGCCTACGTCATGGACAACCTCGCCGAAGAGCGCGAGCGCGGTGTCACCATCGACATCGCCCACCAGGAGTTCGACACGGACGAGTTCTACTTCACCATCGTCGACTGTCCTGGCCACCGCGACTTCGTCAAGAACATGATCACCGGTGCCTCGCAGGCTGACAACGCGGTTCTCGTCGTCGCCGCCGACGACGGTGTCGCGCCGCAGACCCGCGAGCACGTCTTCCTTGCCCGCACCCTGGGCATCGGCGAACTCATCATCGCGGTCAACAAGATGGACGTCGTCGACTACAGCGAAGACAAGTACAAGGACGTCAAGGAGCAGGTCAACAAGCTCCTCAAGCAGGTCCGCTTCAACTCCGACGACGCGACCTACGTCCCGATTTCGGCCTTCGAAGGCGACAACATCGCCGAGCGCTCCGACAACACGCCGTGGTACGACGGCGACATCCTGCTCGAAGCGCTCAACAACCTGCCGGCACCGCAGCCGCCGACGGACGCGCCGCTGCGCCTGCCCATCCAGGACGTCTACACCATCTCCGGCATCGGTACGGTCCCGGTCGGCCGTATCGAGACGGGTACCCTCAACCCCGGCGACAACGTGAGCTTCCAGCCCTCTGACGTCGGCGGCGAGGTCAAGACCGTCGAGATGCACCACGAGGAAGTCGACCAGGCCGGACCTGGCGACAACGTTGGTTTCAACGTACGTGGCGTCGGCAAGGACGACATCCGCCGCGGCGACGTCTGTGGCCCGGCTGACGACCCGCCGAAGGTCGCCGAGACGTTCAAGGCGCAGGTCGTCGTCATGCAGCACCCCTCGGTCATCACCGCTGGCTACACGCCGGTCTTCCACGCCCACACGGCGCAGGTCGCGTGTACCATCGAGTCGATCGACCAGAAGCTCGACCCCGCGTCGGGCGAGGTTGCTGAGGAGAACCCGGACTTCATCAAGTCCGGCGACGCCGCCATCGTGACCGTCCGTCCGCAGAAGCCGCTCAGCATCGAGCCGTCCTCCGAGATTCCGGAGCTCGGCAGCTTCGCTGTCCGTGACATGGGTCAGACCATCGCGGCCGGCAAAGTGCTCGAAGTCAACGAGCGATAACGATGCAACAGGCACGCGTTCGGCTCGCCGGCACGAGTCCGGAAGACCTCGACGATATCTGCGACGACGTCCGCGAGATCGCGAACAAGACGGGCGTCAACCTCAGCGGGCCGATCCCGCTGCCCACGAAGACGCTCGAAGTCCCCGCCCGCAAATCGCCTGACGGCGAGGGGACGGCGACGTGGGAGCACTGGGAGATGCGCGTCCACAAGCGTCTCATCGACCTCGACGCTGACGAACGCGCTCTGCGCCAGCTGATGCGCGTTCAGGTTCCGAACGACGTCAGCATCGAGATCGTCCTCGAAGACTAACGACGGCGCTGTCCGGACCCCCGGACCGCCCGTTCGTGACGGTCGGCCCGTCACACTCGCGGCTGTCGAGGCGCGCGTCCGGAGGACTCTGCCTCCGAGCTGACTTTCAGCGCTAAGGCGCGTGTCATCTCACTTCCGTTCGACGCGCGAGCAGACGCCCGCAGAATCGCCCGACGGAACGGGATGCTATCGCATGCCCGACCGCGGACAAAACATAGGGTATAAGTGTATCCCACGACTCCGTGGGAATGAGGGCTCGTAGATCAGTGGCAGATCGCTTCCTTCGCAAGGAAGAGGCCCGGGGTTCAAATCCCCGCGAGTCCATTTCCTTCGGTCGTTTCACTCCCTCAGTCAATGGACTCGCTTGCCCCCGTTCGCTTCGCTCACGGGGACCCCGCGAGTCCACTACCATTTTCGCGACGCAATACAACGAGTCGTGACTTCGTCAGGAGTCCGACGAGTATCAACTGCGTCGCGAACAGATGTACGTCCAGTTTCTCATTTCCGTCCAATGCCGAGTTGATATGCCGCGAAGTACGTACTGAGCATCGATATGGCAAGTAGAGTGCAGAACGTGCTTATAAAATAGAGAAGTTCAACGATTGAATTCGGTGAGCTGACACCCAGAAATCGTGATACGATCGCAGCGAATCCAACCGAAGGAAACGAAGCAATCATCAGTACAAATCTACTGGACCATGCGCTGGACCGCCCCAGCATGAAGTCTGTTGGAGGGGCATCCATACTATAATCATACGCAAAGAGTTGTTTTAAAATTGTCATTTCCGCCCAGTACCTCACGGCCTAGGCTACCGCTGTTTTTGTGACGCTTCCCACCGTGGCGAATACTGAGTCGTCGCGTTCTACGACTACACAATCGCGATCCGAACGAAGTACCACTCCTCGTCGTACCGGACGAGTTCGGGTCGGTCAGAATCGTTGAACGCGAACGGATTCTCCTCGTCGGGTCCGAACGTGACTCGGCCGTCGAGCGCGTCCCGAAACACCTCTTTCCGCGGTTCGGAGAGGTTCTCGAAGCGGGCGGTCTTGTTATCGGGCCATTCGTCGGCCCGACTTTGATTCTCCAGTTTCGAGACGGAGACGAACTCGGTCCCGTACGTCGGGGAATCGGTCGCAGTCGTCGTGGTCGCCGCCGTCGCGGTCGTCGTCTGGGTCGTCTCGGCCGCGGTCGTAGCTGTTGTCGTGGTCCCGGTCGGAGCCGGGGTGCCGACACAGCCGGCGGCGAGGAGGACGCAGGCGACGAGACAGGCGCGACAATGTGGGGACATACCGTTCGAAGCTTGCGGAACCCTCGTGAAGTGTTTTCTGTGGCGCTCGCGGGGGACGCGTCGTCGCCGCGGAGTCGGTTGGCTTGCTTGACACGCCTTCACTTCCGCCGAACCCGACACTTTCACCCCGCTCATGGCGGACCCTCTTATCGCCTCGCTCCGAGGCCGTCGGTATGGAAACACGACGAGGCGAACCCCCGTCGGACCCAACGGCCCTCTTTCGAGCCATCGTCTCGAAACTCCGCGAGACGCGCCGCGGGGTCCACCAACACCGGATGGCGCAGGCGCTCCTCCAGAAGGACGCCAACGGCTCGCGGCTGGTCGGACTCGACGAGAACACCGAGCGGGCGGTCTTCTTCAACCCCGCGTCGCGGACGCTCGAACTGATACCCTTCGACCGGGAGGGAACTCACGAGGAGCGCGCGGAGGTGCTGTCGCGTCGGCTGAGCGACCCGTCGTCGTGGGTCGAGGCCAACGCGGCGGGGCTGTCGTGGATCCACCCGCACTTTCGGTGGGCCTGCGGGTTGGACGACGCCGGGCAGCCGTGAGTCGAGAATCGTGAGTCGCGTCCGACCGTGACCGGTGTCCGACCGTGAAGAATTATACGCACGCCGCGCGCACAACACGTCCATGAACGACGAGGAACTCGACGAACTCCGGTCGTCGCTCACGCCCTACGAGTCCAGCGGGGGCGTCACCACCTACCAGAACACCGTCTCTATCGCCTGTCCGGCGTGCGAGAAACCGTTCGACGACTTGGTCGTCTGCGAGAACGACTACAACAGTCTCGAACTGAGCATGATGCTCGACCTCTGTGTGACCCAGCACGACGGCGACGTGCTGCTGTTCACGCACAAACAGGAGGAGTAACGCGGCCGGCGACGGTGGGACGCGGTCCACCGTTTCAGTCTCGCAGTTACGAGTCCGTCACCCCGTGCCCGTCTCTCCAGTAGCGGTCGGTGAATTCTCGTCGGCCAAAAACGAGTGGTTGCGCGACGACCGCCCGGTTATTCGCGCGGCGGGAGACCGTTTTCGTCGATGACCTCGCCGTCGTCGTCGACGGTGACGATACCGCGGTTGTTGACCGCGTAGGGGTCCAAGCCGACTTCTTGGAGGAACTGCTTGTAGAGCCGCTCGGCCGTCTCGGCGTCCTTCTGGCGGTCGGAGGCGCGGTCACAGAGTTCCACGAGGTCTTCGGGCACGTCGTTCTCGTGGACGATCCAGTGGTTGATAAGGTCCGACAGCCGGCGGATGGGCGAGGTGAAGTGGCCGTAGATGTCGAAGTTGAGCGCGTAGTGGCCGCCGAAGGGGTCGTTCATGTACTTCGCGCGGGGCATGACCTTCAGCACGGCGCGCTGAATCTTGTTGAGGGTGCGGGAGTTCGCGCTCTCCAAAGCGTCGTTGACGGCCTTGCGGGGCTCGTCCCACGACGTGGACTTGATGCTCACGCCGTCGAGTTCGGTGATTTCGCGGAGCGCCTTGTCCCACTGGTCGGGGGTCGGCTGCGGGTGGACGCGGTACATCGCCTCGACGCCGCGGTTCCACATGAGTTCGTGCGTGACGGCCTTGTTCGCCTTCAGCATGCACTCCTCGATGATGGTGTGGGCGCGGTCCCGACTCGGGTTGAGGACCAGCGAGCCGTCTTCCTTGCGCTGTTCGTGGAGTTGGTCCGCGAGGTCGAAGACCAGCGAGTTCTCCTCGTGGAGGGGGAGGTCGGGGTCTTCCAGCCGGTTTTCACACTGCGTGTAGGTGAGCCGTTCGTTGGAGTGGATAACGGACTTGTAGATGTCGATAGACTCGAACGAGAGCGTGTCCTTCTTGATCTCCATCTCGACGGTGTGGGCGAGGCGGTCCTCCTCGGGGACGAGAGAACAGACCGTCTCGGCCAGCGCCGGCGGGAGCATGTGGATGGTGTAGGCGGGGAGGTAGACGGTGTTGCCGCGCTTGACGGCCTCGGCCCACATCTCCGAACCGGGGTGGACGTAGTGGGTCACGTCGGCGATGTGGACCCACAGCGTGTACGTCTCCTCGTTCTCGCGGATGCTTAGGGCGTCGTCGAAGTCCTGGGCGTCGACGGGGTCGGTCGTCCACGTCGTAAGGTCTCGGAGGTCCTTGCGGTGTTCCAACTCGTCTTCGATCTCCTCGTGGACGCCGTCGGTGCGCGCACGCGCCTCCGAGAGGACTTCCGGCGGGAACTTGTCTCGAATCTCGAACTCCTCGAACAGGTCCTCGCGCTTGTTCTGGAGGTGTCGCGCGAGTTCGGCGTCTATCTCCACCGGTCCTTGCCCTTCGGCGGTCCCGGCGTACGCCTGCGCGTCGTCTGACATAGTCCCGACTAGACGGGGCAGGGAGAAATGAGTGTCGGGCACGGCCCGCGACGAGAAGGAAACGATATCGCTCGCGACCGTGACCTCGTTCGCCTCGGCGGCGGTCCGACGGCTGCGCCCTCAGCGGCCGCGCTCGCCGGGCGATTCGTACCGCTCTTTGACCGCGTCGAAGTAGCGAAGCAGGAACTCCTCGTTGGAGATGCTGTGTTCTTCGATGTCGATGAGGAGGCCTTCGAGCTCCTCGCGGGGCTGGTGACAGAGCCCTCGATAACAGGACTTACAGAGGTGTTCGAACCGCTTGCCGTGCCGTTCCCAGCGGTTCCCCTCTTTGTCGTACTCGCGCGCCGCCGACCGGAGGACCGCGTCACCGCATGCGATGCACACGACACGTTTCCGGTCCCGGTTCGTCCGGGAGCGCCACATATCGTTGGAGTGGACCCAATCGTACTTAGCAGTTTATCCTGTCACAGTCTGACGCGCGTCGGACGCCGACGCGACTCGGTTCGGGTTGCTCCGAGGTGACTCACCTCGCCACGCGTCCGGTCGGCCGTCGGGAGGCGTCGCCGACCGCCCGATGCGGAGCGGTCGATTTATCGGCCGTGAGCGTCCACGACCCGGTATGAAGGTCAAGTCCCGCCACCACCTCCGAAGCGACGAAATCGACGCGCTGTGCGACTCTATCGAATCGTCCCTCGGCGTCGCCCTCGACGGCGACGCGTTCGAGGCGGTCGAGTTCGCCGACGCCGACTACGAGGTCGTTCTCGTCGACGGCGAGCCGGCGGTCATGTACGTCGACGACCAGCCGTTTCTCACGGTCAAGGGCGCGAACCAGTTCCCGCCGACGACGAACGTCGTCACGGTCGACGCGGGCGCGGTCTCGTTCGTCTCCAGCGGGGCCGACGTGATGCGACCCGGCATCACCGAGGCCGACGACACCATCGAGGCGGGCGACCTCGTCGTCATCGCCGAGGAGACCCACGGCAAGGTGCTCGCCGTGGGGCGCGCGCTCGAAGATGGGGCGGATCTCGTCGGTGACTCCGGCAAAGTCGTCGAGTCCATCCACCACGTCGGCGACGACCTCTTCGAGTTCTCGGTCTGAGCCGACCCCCGGGGTCTCAGGCCCCGGCGCTCAGAACTCTCGTTACTCTTCTGCGTACTTCTCCAGCGCCGCCTCGTACCCCTCACGCGCCATCGAGAACGTCTCTCGAAGGTCGCGCAGCGGCGTCTCCGTCGCGTCCACGCGGAGGTCGTTGTAGTACGGGTCCATCTCGCGGTCCTCGGTCGAGGTCACGACGACGGCCGCGCTCTGGATGTCGAGGTCGTCGCGCTTGTCGCCGCCCGTGGCGTGTCCCGCGCCGAGCGCGTCGATGAGCCGTTTCGCGAGCGGTTCGCCGCCGTCCACGTCCCGCTCGTAGGCGTCGGCGGCGGCTTCGACGACTTCCGCGCCCGTGAGCAGGTTGCCCGCGACGGTGTAGTCGTCGCCCTCGCGGTGGCCCGCCCAGCCGAGGCAGTCGTCGCCGGTGAAGGCGAACGTCCCCTCGGAGCCGACGCCGTGGAGCTGTCGCTCCGCCCGGCCGTCGTCGGCGTTCAACAGCGCCCGGAGGGCGTCGTCGACGGCGAGACCGTCTTCGAGGTAGTCCAGACCCTTCTCCCCGAGCTCGACGTTCGTCAGCGCCTGTGTCGCCACCGCGCCGTGTTCACTTGCAAACGGACAGAGTGCGCCGACCCCCGGCAGGCGGGTCGTCACGGCGACGCCGAAGCGGTGCTGGTCGTCGCCGTCGGCGTCGACGTACGACTCGCGGACGCAGATGCTGAAAGTCATCGTGTTCGTCTGCTCCCGCGCGCCGCGAGGTAAAAACACCCGGCGAAACGCCGTGAGTGGCGCACGCGCTGGATATCCGCCGGCGTCGCCGCTTCCCGTGGCACCGCTCTCGTGTGACGGTACTGCCGTCGATTCGTCGGGTCGACGAGGCGAGAAGTGTCTGAAAACAGACAGTCGTCTGACGTAAGAACTAACCCCGTTGTGGCCTCTCTACGTCCTATGGGTATCATGAGTAAGATTCTCGGTGGTGGTGGTTCCCGCACGACCGAGGACTACGTCGAACTCGACCTCGACGACTTCGACACCGCTCGCGGCGACGCCGGTCTCTCGGTTCACATCGCCGAAATCGGCGGGCAGCAGGACGTTATCGCCATCAAGGACGCCGTCTACGACGGCAATCTGGTCATCGCGGACATCACTCGCCACACGACCTCCGACAACACGATGGAACACATCATCGACGACCTCCGGCAGGTCGCGCGCGAGGTCGACGGCGACATCGTCCAGAAGGGCGACGACCAGATTGTCATCACGCCCACGGGCATCTCTATCTCGCGGCAGAAGCTCAACGGCTGACGGCGGCGGACGACACCCCGCTTACACTCCGATTTCTCCACGACTCGCAGACGCGAGCGATGCGGTTCGAACGGCCCGAACCGATGCCTATTCGGTCCTCTCGTTCCTAGAGTCGTCCGAATGAGCAAGGACTACATCGAGGTTCGTGGTGCCGAAGAGCACAACCTCAAGAACCTCGACGTTCGCATCCCCCGCGAGACGTTCACCGTCGTCACCGGCCTGTCGGGGTCAGGCAAGTCCTCCCTCGCGTTCGACACCGTCTACGCGGAGGGCCAGCGGCGGTACATCGAGTCGCTTTCGGCCTACGCGCGGAACTTCCTCGGCCAGATGGACAAGCCGAAGGTCGAGGCCGTCGAGGGCCTCTCGCCCGCCATCTCCATCGATCAGAAGAACGGGGCCAACAACCCTCGGTCGACCGTCGGGACCGTCACCGAACTCCACGACTACCTCCGCCTCCTGTACGCCCGCGTTGGCACCCAGTACGACCCCATCACGGGCGAGGAGGTCGGCGAGCAGTCCGCACAGGACATGGTCGACCAGATTCTCGAACTCCCCGAGGGCACCCGCGCGAAGGTCGTCGCGCCGGTCGTTCGCGATCAGAAAGGCGAGTTCAAGGACCTGTTTTCGGACCTCGTCTCCGAGGGATACGCCCGCGTCGAGGTCGACGGCGAGGAGTTCGACCTCTCGTTCGAGACGCCCGAACTCGACAAGAACTACGATCACACCATCGACGTGGTCGTCGACCGTGTGAAGGTCGCGCCCGAGGCGCGCTCCCGCATCGCCGACTCCGTCGAGACCGCCCTCGACGAGGCCGGCGGCGTGCTCAAACTCATCGTCCCCGACCCGCCCGAAGACCTCCCCTTCGCCTCCAACACCCGGTCGACCGGGTCGCTCGCGGGCGAGAGCGACGACCGCCTTGTCGTCGAGTTCTCCGAGGAGCTCGGCAATCCGAACTCGTCGTTCCGCTTTTCGGAAATCGAGACGCGGTCGTTCTCGTTCAACAGCCCCCACGGGGCCTGCCCGGAGTGCGAGGGCCTCGGTAAGGCCAAGGAGGTCGACCCCGACCTCATCGTCACCGAGCCGTCGAAGCCGCTCAAGCACGTCTTCGAGCCGTGGAGCTACAACCGGACGTACTACCGCCGCCAGCTCGACAACGTCGCCGACCACTTCGGCGTCAGCGTGGACACGCCGTTCGAGGAGCTTTCCGACGAGGTACAGGACGCCTTCCTGTTCGGCACCACCGAAGACGTGGTGTTCGAGTGGACGACGAAAAACGGCACGCGCCACAAGGAACACCCCTTCGAGGGCGTCGTCGGCAACCTCGAACGCCGCCACGTCGAGACCGACTCCGACCGCACGCGCGACCACATCGAGGAGTTCATGGCCGTCACGACCTGCCCCGACTGCAACGGGTCGCGGCTCAAAGAGCAGTCCCGCCACGTCCGCGTCGGCGGCACGACGCTCCCCGAAGTCAACCGCATGACCATCGCGGGCGCGCTCGAACACTTCGAGGGCCTCGAACGCGACCTCTCGGAGCGCGACCGGACCATCGCACAGGAGATTCTCAAGGAGATTCGCGCCCGTCTCGGTTTCATGACCGAAGTCGGCCTCGAATACCTCACCTTGGACCGCGAGGCCGCCACGCTCTCGGGCGGCGAGTCCCAGCGCATCCGCCTCGCCACGCAGGTCGGTTCCGGCCTCGTGGGCGTTCTCTACGTCCTCGACGAGCCGTCTATCGGCCTTCACCAGCGCGACAACGACAAACTGCTCAACACGCTCGAAGGCCTCCGCGACCTCGGTAACACGCTCATCGTCGTCGAACACGACGAGGAGACGATGCGCCGGGCCGACGAGATTATCGACATGGGCCCCGGCCCGGGCAAGCGCGGCGGCGAGGTCGTCGCGCAGGGCGACTTCGACGACATCGTCGCGGCCGACGACTCCATCACGGCCGACTACCTCTCGGGCCGCAAGGACATCGACGTGCCCGACGCGCGCCGCGACGGCGACGGTGAACTCGTCATTCGCGGCGCGCGCCAGCACAACCTCGACGACCTCGACGTGCCGATTCCCCTCGGGACGTTCACGGCCGTCACCGGCGTCTCGGGGTCGGGCAAGTCCACCCTGATGCACGAGATTCTCTACAAGGGGCTCGCCCGCCGGATGAACGACAACACCTCCGTCGACCCCGGCGAGCACGACGCCATCGAGGGTTACGACGAAATCGAGACGGTCCGGCTCATCGACCAATCGCCCATCGGCCGCACCCCGCGGTCGAACCCGGCGACGTACACCGGCGTCTTCGACTACGTCCGCGAGCTGTTCGCCGAGACGAAGCTCTCGAAACAGCGCGGCTACGAGAAGGGTCGGTTCTCCTTCAACGTCAAGGGCGGCCGCTGTGAGGCCTGCAAGGGACAGGGCAACGTCAAAATCGAGATGAACTTCCTCTCGGACGTGTACGTGCCCTGCGAGGAGTGTAACGGCGCGCGCTACAACGCCGAGACGCTCGACGTGACGTACAAGGACAAGACCATCGCCGACGTGCTCAACATGGAAGTCGACGAGGCGCTCGAGTTCTTCGAGGCGAACTCGCAGATTCGCCGCCGCCTCCAGTTGCTCCACGACGTGGGCCTCGGCTACATGCAGCTCGGCCAGCCGTCGACCACGCTGTCCGGCGGCGAGGCCCAGCGCGTCAAACTCGCGGAGGAGCTCGGCAAGAAGCAGACCGGCGACACGCTCTACCTGCTCGACGAGCCGACGACCGGCCTCCACAAGGAAGACGAACGGAAGCTCATCGAGGTGCTCCAGCGCCTCGTGGACAACGGTAACACCGTCCTCGTGGTCGAACACGAACTCGACCTCGTGAAGAACGCAGACCACATCGTCGACCTCGGCCCCGAGGGTGGTGCGGGCGGCGGCACTATCGTCGCTAGCGGCACGCCCGAGGAAATCGCCGAGAACCCTGACTCCCACACGGGTCGGTACCTCCGCGACTACCTCCCCGACGTGGACGAGGAGGGCCCGCGCTCGGACCGTCGCAAGCCCGCGAAAGTGGCGAACGACGACTGAGCGCGCGCACCGATTTTTTCGCAGGCCGACTGTTCTTCAGCGCCGACGGTACCACCAGTAGCCGACGCCAGCGAGCGCGAGGACCACGACCAGCGCCGGAAGGACGGGGAACGTCGTCGCCGGTTCGACCACCTCGACGGCGACCCGCTGGGTGCCCGTCGAGAGCTGTCGGCCGGCGTCGTCCTCGTAGCTCACCTCGACGCCGACGACCTGCGTCTTCGGGACGGCGTCGCCGCTCACTTCGAGGTCGAAGACGACGAGGCGCGTCTCGCCGGCGTCGAGCCGCGGGACGAACGCGACGGCGTCCTCGCTCGAAAGCGGCTCCTCGGCGACGAGTCTGACCGTCACGTCGGTCTGCGGCGTCGACTCGGTGTTCGTCACCGCGAGGACGAGCCGACCGTTCGAGTCGACTTCGAACGTCGCGTTCCGCGGTTCGATCGCGACGGCGGGAGAGCCGGTGCTCACCGCCGCGAACACGTCGGTCCGGTCGGCCGCGCGCAGTTCGTCGCCCGGCGGCCGGTACTCGACGACGAACGGGAGCCGACGTGTCCCCGGCGTTGAGCCCGCGGCGAGGCCGATGGCGTACTCGAACTCGGCGACCTCCCCGGGCGCGAGCGTACCGACGGTGACGTCGAGGTCCGTCGGCGTCAGCGCCGGGTCCTCGGTTTCGAGGCGCATCACCACGTCGCGGGCTTCGGCCCCGCCGACGTTCTCGACGGTGCCGACGACGCGGCCGACCCCGCCGACTCTGAGCGTGCTCTCTTCGACCGTCACGGCGAACGCCGGACCAGCGCCGGGGTCGAGGCCGGCGACGAGCGACTGGGTCTTCCGGTCGCCCCCGGGGTTGCGGAACGAGACGGCCACGTTGAGCGAGTAGGGCCGGTCGAGGGCGTCGTCGGCGACGCGGGCGCGGAAGCTCACGCGCCTCGTCTCGCCCGGCTCCCACGCGCCGACGTAGGCCTCCGCGGCGGGCGCGCCGGCTCCGAAGGTCACCTCGGAGTCGGCGGAGGAGACGCCGACGGTCGTCGCCGCGGCGGTCGCGTCGCCGACGTTCACGAGTTCGAGCGTCAGCGTACCGGTGTCGCCGACGGCGACCGCCGCGTCCACGTCCGCGAGTTCGAAGTCGGCCCCACGAGTCGGTCTGACCCCGGCGACGACCGACCGCGAAGTCCGCGTTTGGCCGTCCTCGTCGCGGTAGGTCACGGCCACTTCGACCGAGTAGTTGCGGACGATTGCGTCGTCGGCGACGCGGGCGCGGAACTCGACGCGCTCTGTCGCACCCGCCTCCCACTGGCCGACGAACGTCTCCGCGGTGGCGACGCCGCTCCCGAACGTTATCTCCGGGTCGGTCGAGGTGACGGTCACGGTCGCGTCCGCGGCCCCGACGGGACCAACGTTCTCCACGTCGAGCGCGACGGTTCCGCTGTCGCCGACCGCGAGGGCGGCGTCGACCGCCCGGACCGCGAACGCGGGTCGGCGCTCGACGACCACTTCGAGGTCTCGCTTGATGATGCGGCTCCGGTGGGTCGTGTCCACGTCGTCGCCGTCCACGTACACCGAGGCGGTGTAGTCGTAGGTGAACGTTACGGGGAGTTCGTAGGTCCCGGGCCGCGCACCCTCGGCGACGCGGAGGCGGAGCGACGCCGGCCCGGAGACGCCCTCGGGAACGGTTCCGATGGGAATCTCGCCGCTGACGACGGTAATCGGTCCCTCGGATTCGCCGCGGATGGTCAGCGCGCGCGCCGTCTGCACGAGCGCCTCGTACTCCTCGGGGCCGTCGCTCGTGACCGTCCCGCTGTTGACGACGAACACTTCGACCGTGGTCTCGGTGCCGGCGACGAGTCGGTTCTCCGGCGCGATAATCGAGAGGTCGGGACTTCCGGTCACTCGGCTGGCGGCTGCGGCGCTCCCGGTTGCGCCGGCGAGGGCGGAGAGGACCAGTAGCGTGGCGAGGAGCACGGCGCTCGCCCGCCGGGGACGACGAGTCATGGTGAGGGAGACCGGCGGCCGAACCCGCCTCAGTCGCGCTAGATACGCGGTATGTAAGCTTAACAACACGCTCGGCTCTCAGTCGGCGGTAACGTCACGCAAGGGATACGTTCGGGGCGCGCCTACGTGTGAGTATGTCCGTCCCCGCTATCGACATCGACGGTCTGACCAAGTTCTACGGGGACGTTCGCGGCGTCGAGGAGCTGTCGCTTTCGGTCTCGGAGGGTGAACTGTTCGGCTTCCTCGGCCCCAACGGCGCGGGGAAATCCACGACGATTCGCCTCCTCCTCGGCCTGCTCAAACCGACCGACGGCACGGCGAGCGTCCTCGGCGTGCCGGTGGACGACCGCGCGGCCTTTCTCGACGTGCTCGCCCGCGTCGGCCACATCCCCGGCGACCCGCGGTTCTACGACGACGTGACCGGCCGGAAGACCCTCGACTACTTCGCCGGGCTCTCCGGCGACGACCGCCGCGACGAACTCCTCGACCGCTTTCCGGTGCCGCTCGACCGGCCGGTCCGGGCCTACTCGCGGGGTAATCGGCAGAAACTCGCCATCGTACAGGCGTTCATGCACGACCCGCGGGTGGTCGTGATGGACGAGCCGACCTCGGGGTTGGACCCACTCGTCCAACAGGAGTTCTACGAGTTCCTCCGCGAGGAGCGCGACCGCGGGGTGACGGTGTTCTTCTCGACGCACATCCTCGGCGAGGTCCGCGAGGTCTGCGACCGCGTCGCCATCATCCGAGACGGTCGCCTCGTGGCCGTCGAGGACATCGACGACCTGCTCGCCCGAAGCGGCAAGGTCGTCACGGTCCAGTCGCCGGACGCCATCGACCTCGCTGACTTCGATTTCCCGGAGACCATCGACGCCCGTATCGAACCGGACGGCTCACTCCGACTCGTCACCTCGGGCAACTACGACGCCCTCGTGGACGCGCTCGAAGGCTATCGAATCGACGACCTCGAAGTCCGCGAGACGGCCATCGAGGACGTGTTCATGCACTTCTACGACAAGGGCGACGGCGCAGAAGACGGCGTTGCCGCCGGCGACAGCGCCGCCGCCGACGAACCGGACGAGACCGAAGACGACGCGGAGCCGTCGCCCGCCGACGCCGAGGAGTCCGCGAATGCGTGAACTCGACATCGCGGCCTTCGAGTTTGCCCAGCGTCGGCGTGGTCTCGCCATCGTCAGCGCACTTCTCGTGGCGACGGCGGGGCTCACCATCGCCGTCTTCCCGTCGTTCGGCGAGTCGGACATCGACTTCGCCGAACTGCTGGAGTCGTACCCCGATGAGTTCCGGGCGGCCTTCGTCGGGAGCGTCACCGACTTCTCGTCGCTCGAAGGCTACCTCGTGGTCGAACTCTACCAACTCGTCTGGCTCCTCATCGTCGGGAGCTACTTCGCCTACGCCGCGGGGTCGCTCGTCGCCGGCGAGGTGGACCGTCAGTCGGTCGAACTCGTCCTCGTCCGTCCCGTCTCGCGCACCCGGTTCGTCGTCGGCAAGTTCCTCGCGATGCTCCCCGCGGTCGCCGTCGTCGACCTCGCGCTCCTCGCGGCCGTCGTCGTCGGCGCGGGCCTCATCGACGAGGAGATTCACCTCTCTCGCCTCCTCGCGGTCCACGCCGTCGGCGGCCTCTACCTCGTCGCCTGCGTCGCGGTCGGCCTCCTCGCGTCGGCGTTCTTCGGGCGCGTCCGCCGGGCACAGGGCGCGGCCATCGGCGTCGTCTTCGGGACGTTCCTCCTCGACTCCCTGACGGTCGACACCGACTACGAGTTCCTCGGAGCCCTGTCGCTCACGCGCTACCTCGACCCCGGGGAACTCCTCGTCGCCGGCGACGTGGACTGGGGTGGAATCGCCGTGCTCGTCGCCGTGACGTGCGTTCTCGTCGTCCTCGCGGCCGAGGTGTTCGAGCGGCGCGACCTGTCGTAGTCATAGTGCCGTCCTCCGCCACGCGCGGCCCGCGCGGTCCGCGCGCCCACCGCGAAGCCACCGCTTCGAACCGGAGCCACCGCCTCGCACCCGCGCTTTTCACCGCCGAGCGCCTTATGTCACCCATGCACCTCTACGCCGCCGCCAACGGCGCGGTCCTCGCGGTCGTCGGGGTCGCCAGACGACACGACCGGCCCGCCGGCGACTCGGCGACCACCGAATCGAGTGCG
>NZ_JAMYJY010000199.1:0-2197 GCF_024136985.1 Haloferax sp. AB510 | reverse complement strand
TCCCGACCGGTGGCGGCGGCGCTCGACGCCGAGCGAGCCACCTGGGGAATCCGAGTTACTCCGGACTCCGGCCCGCGACGCGCGACGCCGACGTGCGGCTCGCCCTCGACGACGCTGGCGTCGCCCGCGAGTCGGTCCACGACGCCATCTTCCACCCACCGGGGAGCATCACGACCAACGCGGGCGACACCTACTCAGTCTACACCTACTTCTGGAAGAAGTGGCGCGACCGCGACAAGCCCGACCCCTATCCGGAACCGGACGCCGACGACCTCGCCGACGCCGGCACGCTCGAAACCGCGGCAGAGAGCCTCTCCGACGCCGAGTTCGACGTCGCCGTCGGCGACCTCCCGACAATCGCTGAACTCGGGTTCGAGGAGCCGACAGCGGCGGTCCAATCGGCGGGGACCGAGGCGGCCCGCGAGCGCCTGTCGTCGTTCTGTGCGGACGCCATCTACCGCTACGCCGACGACCGCGACTACCCGACGCGGGACGCCACGTCCCGGCTCTCGACGGACCTCAAGTTCGGAACTATCGGCATCCGCGAGGTGTACGCGGCGACCGCCGCGGCCCGCGAGGGCGTCGGCGGCGAGAAAGACGAGTCGGTCGAGGAGTTCCAGTCGCAGTTGGCGTGGCGGGAGTTCTACGCCCACGTCCTCCGGGAGCACCCGAACGTCGTCACGGAGAACTACAAGGAGTACGAAAACGACATCGCGTGGCGCGACGACGCCGAGGAACTGGCGGCGTGGAAGGAGGGGAAAACCGGCTACCCCATCGTCGACGCCGGGATGCGACAGCTCCGCGAGGAGGCGTACATGCACAACCGCGTTCGGATGATTGTCGCGTCGTTCCTCACGAAGGACCTCCTGTGCGACTGGCGACACGGCTACGCGCACTTCCGCGAGCACCTCGCGGACCACGACACCGCAAACGACAACGGCGGCTGGCAGTGGGCCGCCTCGACTGGGACCGACGCGCAGCCGTACTTCCGCATCTTCAACCCGATGACGCAGGGCGAGCGCTACGACCCCGACGGCGAGTACATCAAGCGGTACGTCCCCGAGCTATCGGACGTGACGGCCAACACCATCCACGAGTGGCACGAACTGACCGACCTCGAACGCGAGCGCCTCGCACCCGACTACCCGGAGCCAATCGTGGACCACTCCGAGCGCCGCGAGCGAGCGATTTCGATGTTCGAGGCCGCCCGCGGCGACGACTGAGCGACGACTGACCCCGCCTGCTGTTTTTTGCCCTCGGTCGCCGCGGCACGAACGGCTTTCTGCCCGGGGAGCGACCTCGGAGACATGCACGTCGCTGTTATCCTCTACGACGGCTTCGACGAACTCGACGCCGTCGCGCCGTTCGAGGTGTTCCAGAACGCCGGCGCGGCCGGGGCCGACTGCGAGGCCGAACTCGTCGCGCTCGACGACCGCGAGTTCGTGACCGCGAGCCACGGGATGCGCGTCGGCGTCGACCGCGTCCTCGACCCCGAGACCGACCGCCCGGACCTCCTCGTCGTCCCCGGCGGCGGCTGGAACTCCCGCGCGGAACAGAGCGCGTGGGCGGAGGCCGAGAAAGGCGAAATTCCCGACGCCATCGCGGCGCTCCATGAGGCCGGAACAACCGTTGCCGGCGTCTGTACCGGCGGTATGCTCCTCGCTCGCGCCGGCATTCTCGACGGCCGCCCCGCGGTCACTCACGGCGGCGCGCTCTCGGACCTCCGCGAGACGGCCGCCGCGTCGTCGAGCGCGTCGTCGACGACGGCGACGTGCTCACCGCGGGCGGCGTCACCTCCGGACTGGACCTCTCGTTACACCTCGTCGAACGGGAGTTCGGGGCAGATATCGCCGACGCCGTCTCGACCGAAATCGAGTACAAGCGCCGGACTGACCCGTTCGACGGCTGACACGCTCGCGCGAACCGGCGTTTCTCGAATCGGAGAAATCGACCGATAGCGACCCGCACGCCGTGGTTTGTGCTAGCATACCTCTCCTCAAGTTTTAACAGGATTCCGCCCGACCCGTGATACGGAGGTTACACATTATGAGCTACGAACTCGACCCGCTTCCGTACGAGTACGACGCCCTTGAACCGCACATCTCCGAGCAGGTGCTGACGTGGCATCACGACACCCACCACCAGGGCTACGTCAACGGCTGGAACGCGGCCGAGGAGACCCTCGCCGAGAACCGCG
>NZ_JAMYJY010000198.1:0-2255 GCF_024136985.1 Haloferax sp. AB510 | reverse complement strand
CGCGGTGCGGACCCGCGAGCTGGCGCGCGAACTCGACTGTGGGCTCGCCGCCGTCGCGGTCAACCGCGTCGTCGACGAGGTGCCGCTCGACGCCTTCGCCGACGTGCTCGGCGCGCCGGCGACGGCGGTCCCCGCGGACTCTCGACTGTCCGAGGCGGTCGAGCGGTTCGAGCCGGTCGTCGCGTCGTCGCCGAAGAGCCTTCCCAGTACTCGGATGCGGGAACTCGCGGACGCGGTCCGCGTAAGCGGTCGGTAGAAACGTCGTCTCGTTTTCGGTCCGTTCGTGTGGTTCGTAGTTCGATTCTCGCGTCTCGTTCGCCGTCGTCTCAGTTAGCGAGTCCCGTCGCCTGTCGGTGTCGGCTCACTCGCGGAGCGCCACGTACGTCTTGCGGAGCGTCACGGGCGTCACGTCGGCCACGTCGGCGGCCTCGGCCTGCGTGCAGTCCTCGCCGCGGTCGCGAGCCGCGGTGTAGAGACACGCCGCGGCGACGCCGCAGGGATTCTTGCCGCCCACGACGCCCTCGTCGCGGGCTTCGGCGACGTACTCGCGCGCCCGGCGCTCGGTGTCGCTGTCGAGGTCGAGTTTGGTCGCGAACCGCGGCAGGTACTCGGTCGGGTCGGCGGGCGCGACGGGGAGGCCGAGGTCGCGGTTGAGCGCGCCGTAGGCCGCTTGGTGTTCCGCCTCGGTGGCCTTCGACACGTCGCAGACCTCCTCGACGCTCCGGGAGACGCCGGCGACGCGGCAGGCGGCGTAGACGCAGGCCGCGGCGAACCCTTCGAGCGAGCGCCCGCGCAGGAGGTCCTCGTTCTGGGCGGACTCGAACAGCGAGCACGCCTGGTCCCGAATGTGGTTCGGCAGCGACAGCGCGCTCGTCACGCGGCGAATCTCGGTGAAGGCGTACACCTGATTGCGCTCGCGCTTGGTCGAGATGCGAGCGCGGTTGTGCTGGCGGCGCATGCGGGCGAACTGCCGGCGCTTGCGGCCCTTGATACGCGTCGAGCGGCCGATTTCGGTCGACAGCCCGCGGTCGTGGCGCGAGCGGGTGAGCGGCGCGCCGGTGCGGGCGGGGTTCCGGTCGTCGTCGGCGAACGAGCGCCACTCGGGACCGTGGTCGATGCGGTACTCCGAAACGACGAGACCGCAGTCGGTACAGACCGTCTCGCCGGCTTCGAAACCGAGGTGTCCGTCGCATTCTGGGCAACCCTGGTGGGAACGTGCTTCGCTCATCACAATTGAAAATCGGTCGCGAACGGGTATTTAAACACAGGTTGAATCGGGGGTAGAACCCCGATTACTGCCGCTAGAGCCTACCGGTAATCGGTAGGTTACAGACTCAATTTTGATACTGATTAGGAACGCTTTTACTCGGTAGGCGCGGACCACCGAGCGATGGGACTGTCGGATATCGCCGCCGCGTTAGAGACGACGACGACTGAGCAGCGTTCGCGCTGCGTTCCGACTGTCGACGACACCGGTGTTTCCCTCCGCGAGCGCTTCGAGGCGCACGCAGACGCGCTCCCCTGTGCGCCTGCGGCCGCGGAGCGGGTTGTCGAAGCACACGGGTCGGGAACGTCAGTCGGCGAGAGCGCGAGCGACGCAGGCGTCGCTCCGGTCACGGCGGCGAAAGTCTTGCACCGTTGCGGCGAAGCGGGCGTGATTCCCCTCGCACCCGAGGCGCGACGTATCGTCCGCGATTGGATCGACGGACGAATCTCGCGCGCCGACGCGCTCGCGCTCACCGGCGCCGAGCCGTCGGAGTTCGCACTCGCGACGTACGTCGAGACGCACGACCCCATCGACCCCCTCGTCGAAGCCGTCGAGGGCGCGCTGACCGACCGCACCGATGCGGCCGTCGCGAAGCGCGACTCGCTGGCCGAGACCATGAGCTCGGTCACCGACATGCAGTTCTGACGCGGGACACGCCTCCCAGCCTCCCGTTTTCACGCTCGCGAGCGGCGGCGCTCGCCAGCCGTCTGTCCGTTCTCTCGAAACTCGCTCGTCGCGTCGCGCGATTCAGCGACGGATGTACTCGCCGACCGAGGTGAGCACGCCGCCGGCGGCCGTCACCGAATCGAGTTCCACGTCGAGGAGGACCTCCGCGACCGCGGCGACGCCCGCCGCGAGGTCGGCGTCGTCGCGGCACGCCGGCGCGTCAGCGATGTCGTTCGCCTCGGTCTCGGGAACGACCACGTCCGCGTCGCCGAGCGCGCCGAATGTGGAGACGACCGCATCGATGTCAGCACCGATGTCGGCG
>NZ_JAMYJY010000197.1:0-2266 GCF_024136985.1 Haloferax sp. AB510 | reverse complement strand
CCCTCGACGGGGCGCTCGCCCGCCGACTCGACCGCGTCAGCCGACTCGGCGGGCGACTCGACACCGCGGTCGATGCCTTCGGCCTCCTCGTCGCCCCGCTCGCCGGCGTCCTCCTCGGGGAACTCGCCTGGTGGTATCTCTCGGTCGGGGTGGCGCGGTACGTCTTTCTCGCCGGGATCGGACTCCGCGAGCGAGCGGACCGGCCGACGTTCGACCTCCCGCCCCGCGCCTCACGGCGCGTCCTCGCCGGCATCCAGATGGCTGTCGTCCCGCTGGCGCTCGCTCCGGGCGTCTTCGACCCGTGGATGCCCCTCGTGACTGGGGTCGCGGCGGCGGCGCTCCTGCTCGGCTTCGCTCGGGACTGGGGCTACGTCTCGGGCCGGTTCAGGAGAGATGACGACGGAAACGCGTCCGTTCCGGAGTAATCAGTCGAGTTCGGCCAACACGTCGAGGTTGTGGGCGACGTACACGAGTTCGTCGCCCGCGAGCGCGTCGTGCCGGGCCTCGAGCCACCCGTCGAGCGTCGCGCGGTCGACCGCAGTCGACTCACCGACCGACTCCTCGACGAAGCCGAGGACGCGGTCGAGGAAGATTCGCGCCTCGTCGTCGTGCGGCGGGTGGACGACCCAGTCCGAGCCGCCGGCCGCGACGACCGGCGCGTCGAGGTCGGGAAGGACCGAAAGGAGGTCGGAACCGGTGTCCGGTCCCGCGCGTTCGCCGCCGCGCATTGTCTCGTGATACGCGCCGAGAACCGCGTCGTCGTCGGGGTGGCTCGGTCGGAACGCGGTTCGGCCGTCGAACGTAATGGGCGCGTAGAAGAGGCCCTCGTCGGTCAGCCGCGAGAGAAGCGCGTCGACCGCGCGGCGGAGCGGGAGCACGTCGAGGACCGCGTGCGCGACCACGAGGTCGATGGCCTTCGGGAGGACCGTCATGGCCTCGAAGAGGTCGCTCGTCACGTAGGTAAGCGAGACGCTTCGGCCGTGGCGTTCGATGCGGAACCCGTCGGGTGTCGGCTCGGCGGTCCAGCCGGCGGCGCGTGCCCACTTGGCGAACGCCGCGGCCGCGTGGTCGGCCATCCCGCGCGTCCTGTCGACCATGACGTACTTTATCTCGTCGTGCGCGTCGAAGACGCCCCACGAGAGGAGCCGGCGACACATCGCGCCCGTCCCCGCGCCGACCGAGACGACGCGGAGCGGCTCTCCCGACCGCGACTCGGCGCGCGCCTCCAGCCGGTCGATGAGACTCGCGAGCGTCGGTCGGTGGAGCGCGCGGTCGTCCACGGACTCCTTCGCGCGGAGGTAGTGGACGAACCGGTCGTCGTGGCTGGTCACGACCGCCCCGTCTCGGCGGACTCGTATAACCGTTCTCCCGAGGCCGAACCGGACCGCCCCGACCCCAACCTGAATCCGACCCGACTGACTCGATGAGCGCGAGCGAATCGGTCACAGCGGGCACGCTGAAGTGTGAACTGAGCGAAACGTTCGCTCGATTCGCCCGGAAAGTATTTGATTCGGTTCCGGTGATGTAACCCCAAATGGATAGCGAGATTATCGACGCGGTGACCGGGTGGGATTCCGCGCCCGCCGAACGAGGCTACGGTGGTCTCCGGTCGCTCGCGGACGACGGCTTCACAGGTGCCGTCGTCGCAGGCATGACGTGGGGATTCATGCTCAACGGCCGTCTCCTCGGGGTTTTCGACGGGACGGTCGCCGATTTCGAGGGTGAATCGTTCGAGGCGCACCGCGCACCGGACCCGGCGCTGCCGCTTCTGTACGCGATGCGGGAGACCGGCGGCGACATCCGCGCGCAGTACTACACCGAGGAGACGCCGCTGGGGGACGCCGACGGAACGCTCTCGGCGGGTGGCTTCACCGGCTACGTCGAACTGTCCGAGAACGTGCTCTCGGGCGACTACTACGTCGTCTACCACGGGGGGAAGTCGATGAGCGCGGCCTTCGTCGGCAACAGCAAGCGACTCGTCACCGGCGACGACGCGTTCGAGCGTGCGAGCGACGAGGTCGGCATCTACAAAGTCTACGACGTGGACCTCGACCTCGTCGATATCCCGGAGCCCGAGCCCGACGAGGAGGAGGACGAGGACGCGGCGGGAGTCGCCGCGGCGGGTGGCGAGGCCGATACGACGGGCGCGTCCGGAGAGCCGGAGACGCCGACGACCACAGACGAGACGAGTACGACGGGGGCGGCCGACAATGAGTCCGAGCGCGCCGCCGCCGCCGACCCCACCGACGGAGAGCCGGCGACGGCC
>NZ_JAMYJY010000196.1:0-2293 GCF_024136985.1 Haloferax sp. AB510 | reverse complement strand
CGACCTCGCTCGGCGGCACCGTCGCCCCCCACCAACGGGGCGACCGCCGTCACCGACGAGTCGGGCCGCGCGAGCTTCACGTACACCGCGCCCGACGGTGTGACCGAAATCAAACACGACACCGTCACCGTCACCCTCGACGGGGCGTCCGGCCCCGGTGCGACCGTCACCTTCCCGCTGGAAGTCCGCGGGATGGGCGAGACCTACGAGGTCAGAAACATGGCTACGCCGACGCCGACGCCAACGCCGACGCCAACTCCGACGCCGACGCCGGAGCCCGAAGATGACTTCAGCATCGACGACGGCGAGGTCGTTCCGTCCAACGACTTCACGGGCGAGTTCGAACTGCTCGGCAGCGCCATCAAGAACGGGCGGTACGACGTGCCCGTCTCCGTGACGTTCGTCGTCGACGGCGTGTCGCACAGCCCGTTCGACTGGGACAACGTGAACGACGGCGCGTCGCACTCGTTCAACGTGGCGGGCGACGCCGGCGACGCGCTCTCCATCATCGCCGCGGCCGACGGCTACGTCACGGCCGACTCGTCGGTCGACCACCGGCAGGTCGCGGTCCTTCGCGACGGCGACCCGGTGCCGGAGATAAAAGGCTACAACGGACAGGATGACGCCGCCGAGTTCGTCGCCCCCTACATCAGCGACGACGGGCAGACGATGGCGCTCGACAGCAACCAAGCCATCTTCCTGTTCGAACTCGGGACGACGAACACGAACAGCGGCGCGTTCGACATGCAGGACGTGGTCATCCTCGTGACCCTCTGGGAGGACGACTGAGGAGGCCGCTTCCCTCCCGCCGCGCTCGTCAGGAGCGCCGACCCATTTCACACTTCGGTCTTTTTCTCGCCGGGTTCGCACGACCGGCGTATCGTTAACACCTGCGTCCCCGTAGGGTCGCGCATGTCGTTCGACCCGGACCGCGTCTCGACGGTCACGTTCGACTCGTACAGCACCCTCGTGGACGTCGACGCCGCCGAGAAGGCGCTCGCCGAGCGCGTCGACGACCCCGAACCCGTCTCGAAGCTCTGGCGGTCACGGTCGCTCGAATACACGTTCGTCGGCAACCACATCGACGAGTACGAGCCCTTCTACGAGATCAACCGCGCGGCGCTCCAGTACGCGCTGGAGGCCCACGGCGCGTCGGTCTCGGCGACCGAGCGCGACGAGATTCTCTCGGTCTACCACGAACTCGACGTGTTCGACGACGTGCGCGATGCGGTCGGTCGCCTCCGCGACGCCGGCTACGACTGCTACGTCGTCTCCAACGGGAACCCGGAGATGCTCGATTCGATGGTCGACCACGCGGACATCCGGGACCTCCTCGACGGCGTCGTCAGCGCCGACGAGGTCGAGGTGTTCAAGCCCGACGCGGAGATTTACCGCCACGCGGCCGCCCGGACGGGGACGCCCATCGACGAGATCGCCCACGCGACCGCCGGCTGGTTCGACGTGATGGGGGCACAACACGCCGGGATGCAGGGCGTCTGGGTCGACCGGAAGGACTCACCGTGGGAACCGTTCGGGCCGGAACCCGACCTCGCCGTCCCGGACCTCACGACGCTCGTGGACGCGCTCGTCGGCGACGATCCAAGCGCGGCCAACTGACCCTCCCGGCTCCGGTCCGTTCGCAGACGCTGCGTGCCATATACTCACAATACTATTGTCGCTGGCCGTTCATCTAGTCGGATGGAACGCCGGCGCGTGAAAGGCGGGATTCTGGCTGCTATCGGCTTCGTTCTGTCTCCGCTTTCGTGGTGGAACGACCTCGTGGTCAACCTCCCACTGGCCTACGCGTTCGGCGTCGCGGTGAGCCTTATCTCCAGAAGCTGGTTCCTTCCGGGCGTCGTCGCGGGCTACTGGCTGACGAACGTCATCGGGTTCGTACTGCTCCACAAGGGCGCTGTCGACGCGGTGTCGGCCGAAGCCCATCCGTACACAGCCCGGCGGTTCGCCAAGGACTTCGCCATCTCGGTCGGTTACACCGGGCTCGTGGTGCTGTTGGTCTGGCTCGGGATTCTCACCGTTCCCGACGGCCTGCTCGCGGCGCTCGGTCGCTGACTGCAGCCGGGTCGGACCGGCGCGTCCCGTCAAAAATAGCTCGAGCCGACTCGGCGGTGGGACCGGGTCGGTCGGCAGTCGTCGTCTCAGTTCTCCGTTTCGTTGTCGATGGGCGTCTCGGTCGGCGGCGGTGTCTCCGTCGGTGGCGGCGTCTCCGTCTCGTTCATCGGTTCGTCAGTGGTTGGTTCGTCAGTGGTTGGTTCGTCAGTGGTTGGTTCGTCAG
>NZ_JAMYJY010000195.1:0-2585 GCF_024136985.1 Haloferax sp. AB510 | reverse complement strand
GTCGGCCCCGGCGGCGACCACGTCGGCGGCGTTGTCGGGCGTGACGCCGCCGATGCCGACGAACGGAATCGAGACGGCGTCCGCGATGGCCGACACCCGCTCGGTCCCGATTTCGGACTGCTCGGGGTCGGTGTTCTTCGTCTCCGTGGCGAACACCGCGCCGACGCCGAGGTAGTCCGCGCCGGCCTCCTCGGCGGCTCTCGCGCCCGCGACGGACGAGACCGACCGGCCGACGATGGCGTCGTCGCCGAGTTGCTCGCGCGCGACCGAGACGGGCACGTCGCCGTCGCCGAGGTGGACGCCGTCGGCGTCGATGGCGGCCGCGATGTCCACCCGATCGTTGACGACGAGCGGCACGCCCGCGTCGGCCGTCACGGTGCGTACCTCGCGCCCGATCTCGTAGCGGTCGCGGGCACTCGCGTGCTTCTCGCGGAGTTGAACGACGTCGACGCCGCCGTCGACCGCGGCCTGCACCACGTCCGGCGTCGACCGCCCGCCGGAGCGGTCCGACTGCGTCACCAGATAGGTTCCCATCGAGATATTCATGAGTTGTATTCTGGAGTGATTCGCCGACGGCCAAAATAGTTCCTCCTTGCGGGTCGGAATCGACTCGGCCGACTTCGAGCCGAATCAGGACGCGGCCGTTTCTCGGGGCTTGAGAGTCTGTCTTCGGGATTATGCTGTGAGCGAACCAACAGCTACGCGGTGAAACGGTATGGGGATGATACTCGTCGCGTACGGGAGCAAAGAGGGACAGACCGAGAAGATAGCCGGGCGCATCGCGGAGGCGCTGGCGAGTCGCGGCCACGACGCGCGGACCATCTCGGTCGCCGACGACGCCGCCGGTGAGGCGCTCGCCGCCGTCGACGCGGTGCTCGTCGGGTCGTCGATTCACCTGGGCGCACACTCGAAGCCGGTCTACGGGTTCGTCCGCGAGCACCGCGACGACATCGAGGCGCGGCCCAACGGCTTCTTCCAAGTGTCGCTGTCGTCGGCGCTCGACGACGAGGACGCCCGCGCCGAGGTGACGACGTACCTCGACGAGTTCGTCGAACGGAGCGGCTGGCATCCCGAGCGGATGGCCGCGTTCGGGGGCGCGCTTCGGTACTCCGAGTACGGCTTTCTCACCCGGATGATGATGAAGCGCATCGCCAAAGATGCGACCGGCGACACGGACGCCTCGCGGGACTACGAGTACACCGACTGGGACGAGGTCGAGTCGTTCGCCGCCGACTTCGCCGAGTACGTGGAATCGACCGCCGGCACCGCCGCGGGAGGTGCAGCGGTCTGAGCGGGCGGTGCGACCCGCCCGGTGATTCAGATGAACCTCCGCGCACTCGGCATCGTCGTCGTCGCCGCGCTCGTCGTGGTCGCGGTCGCGGCCGGCGGGCTCTGGGCGTTCGGCCGGCTCTCGTATCTCGACTCCTACGGGAGCCAGTACGACTACAGCGTCCGCGTCTCGGCGGACGAGCCGATTTCGAACGTGACGGTCCTCGTCCCGCTGCCCGTCAGCGACGGCTCCTCGTCCGTCGGCGACGCCGTCGAGTCCCGCGAGTACCTGCTTCCGACGGGCTGGGCGTACGACGTGGTCGAGACGGAGTACGGCCCGATGCTCCGCCTCCGGGCCGACGAGATTCCCGCCGACCCGACGTACTACCGGGCGGTCGTCGAGAACGACCGACTCGTCCGCTGGGAGCCGATTCCGGCGAGCGAGTACAGTCGGAACGACTCCGACACGCTCCGGGTCGAACACGACGCCATAGACCTCAGCGCCGACGTTCGGGTGAACCAGTCCATCGACACGCTCGCACCCGAGGGGACCGAACCCCTATTCGAACCGCGCGAGAACGCCCGGCTCGTCCCCTGTGACTGGCCGAGCAACAGCGACGACACTCGGTGTTACGACTACGAGTCGATGCTGTTCGTGCAGTACGACGGCCCCGAGACGACGACCGTCTCGGTGAGCGTCGAACTCCGCGGCGCGAACTCGTGGTGGGTCGGCGGCTGGAACTACAACGAGTACGTCGACCACGTCACCGCCTACGACCTTCCGGCGGACCGGCAGGGCTGGGTCGCCGCCGACGGCGAACTGCGGACCGGCGTCGGGAACTACCCCCGGAACCCGCCGCAGTAACCGGGTCCTCACCCTGATAAGAACCCACTCAGCCCCCGTTCAGTCCTCGTGCGACGAAGTCGGCCCGCTGCGAACGACTACCGCTTCGGGCAAACGTGGCGAAGCACACACAGGTTTTTGCTATCCTGCACGATTATACGTGATAATGTCTGGCGACGGCCCTCCGCGGGCGACCCGAACTGCGACCGAGACGGACGGCGAGGAACGAGGCGACTTCCGGCGGTTTCAGGAGTCACGCGACTACGACGTGGCGGACGTAGCCGAACACGCCGACCTCGCCGCGGACCTCCGGGATGTCGTCTCCGGCGAGGTGCGGTTCGACGAGTACGCGCAGGTACTGTACGCGACCGACGGCTCGATTTACCGGGCGCGCCCGGCGGGCGTGGTCATCCCCCGCGATGAGGACGACGTGCGCGCCGCGGTGCGGACGGCGGCCGAACACGACGTGCCC
>NZ_JAMYJY010000194.1:0-2719 GCF_024136985.1 Haloferax sp. AB510 | reverse complement strand
CCTCGTCGGTACGTGCTTGACGTTCCATGGGGATTTCCGCTATTGTTTCCTCGTCTGCTTCGTAGCTGTCTACAAACCCTGGGAGAACGTTATTCATCCGAATACCTTCCCCACCGTATCGATTAGCGAACATCTTTGTGAAGCTTCCAAGAGCCGCACGGAGTGCCGAAGAGACCGGAAAGTCAAGTGATGGCTCGTATGCTGAGAAGGTAGAGATATTAACAATTGACCCACCACCACTCTCTATCATAAGCGGCGTGACCATCTGTGCAATTCGAACGACGTTTAGGTATACAAGGTCGAGACGTCATGCCATTCTTCATCAGTAATATCAAGTAGGTCGCCGGTTGCTGGATGCCCAGTACTGTTTACGACTGCGTCGATGCGACCGTGTAATTCCATTGTTGTCTTGACGAGGTTTTCGAGGTCTTCCGAATCGGTTACTGAACCAGTAAGACCTGTCCCTCCGATTTCCTCGGCCACTTTAGTTGCATTGTCCGACTTCGACATTAGCACAACCTCGTAACCGGTATTCGATAACTTTCGAGCGCAGGCCGCACCGATTCCACTCCCTGCTCCGGTAACAATAGCAACACTTGATTCGCTCATACATGATGTATCGAGAGATCCAATGAAAAAAGTAACCCTAGATACTCAGTTGGTCATGTCTACAGAGTAAACTATAGTATTCGTTGGCACTGTCTAGTTAGTAACCTCCTCAACTGGCGTTCGTCCGTCGAGCGCTTGATGCGGTCTTTGAAAGTTGTAGTATTGCGCAAATTGTATGAACCACTCGCGGACGCTTCCGTGACTGCTCACCCACGAATAATAATATGTTGACACTTGGAACCAGGCCATATCTCCAAGACATAATTCTAATTTACTAACAATACTACCTGGTTGCTTAATTAATAAAATCCGTTCAGTCATGGGCGCAAATAACTGTATCCCACAGTCATATCTCGGTCACATCTCAGATATAATTGATAGAAAAAATCTTATTTACAATATATTTGTACAGACATCTCACTCAGTTAGTTGTATGCCTCGATTACCCATAGAAAAATTACATCATTCGACTAGTCTGTTATCGGACAACAATCACGGCACAAAGTCACTATCTACCAGGTTATAGTACACATATTATACAATATTGCTGGCTCAGAGTGTGACTGCAGTTTCATTGAACGCAATCTGTTTCACCTGAGCCGTTACAAAAACCGATAATTGCACTAGTCAATCTAACCGCTGCTATCCGAACTTTACACCCCATCGTTTCCGAAGAAAACAGATCAGAGTGCAGATGACTCGCCATCAGATTTTATCTAAGCTCGAAATCGTCTTTGAGAAGGCCCGCACACATCCACTCTCCGAGGATGTGTCGACACACAATTTCAGAGGATGGACTAGTTCCGTACCATTCATCTTGTATCAGTAGAGTCAGAAGGAGAGTTTGAGAAGAGATGCCTTACTTTGAGGTATCTTCGAGGAGCTGTCGAGCGTACCGGTAGATCGGCGCACCGAGCCAATCACGTCCTTCTGCCATTGCCTCGAAGGTGACTCTTGCTTCCTCCTCGCTGAGGGCATCGCGCTTGACCAGCGCCCGGAGAACGATCGGGGATAGCGCAACTTCTGCACTCACTAGTTTTCGAAGTTCAGGAAGAGCTCTGTAGTCGTCGGTAATCAAGAACGCTGCATCCACCTCACGGACTGCAGCTACGCAGCTGGCTTCACCATCGTCGATTCGGCTCGTCACAAACTCACCACCAGCGACAGCAACAACGGTGAACTCGTCGGCCGTATCGAGGACGGCATTGGCAGCTTTGCCATGGCGGTCATCGTACTCAGCAGTTCTTTGGAGTTCCTCAAGAACTGCCTCTGTGGTTGCGACGTCAAACTCGGTGACGAAGACGTCGAAAACTTCGCCGACTGAAAGAGAGTTGAATGCGCTCGTGTCTACAACGAGCATTTAGAGGTCTGCGAGCTTGTCTGCGAGTTCTTCACCACGATCAAGTACCTCTTTCGAAGCGCGGACGGCTTCGGCATCCTGTCGCCCGATAATCTCGGCCAGTTTCTCGAACTCGATGTGGTTATTCAGATACAGTTCGACAACAGCCTCACGGAAACTCTCATCAGACTCTTTCTCTTCGAGATACTGTCGGAGTGCTTCGATGAGAATCTCCGTTCGGTTTTTGTGAGTGACTTCGGCAGCGATGTCCGCGTGTGCTACTAACTCTTCGGGCAGTCGGAAGTTAACCCGTTTCGTGCTCATGTACATACAGTGTATGTACGTATTCAAAACTTTATCGGCCTGCTCGTCGCTTGGTTACTCTCGCAAAGCCCCCCTCAGATATCGTCAGAAGATTTGGAGTCCAGTTCTATATGCAGACTCGCTCCCGTATCCTGGCGAGGAGTATCTGTGTGCAGCTCTCACAACCAGTAATCTCCGGCGAAACTTCGAAGTTGGAGATGATTGGGTGAGTGGCAAAGACCCGACCAAGACCTCGTATTGTTCTCCATGGGTCGTCGCGACAATCAAACATGACGCCGTTGTCAATCCACAGGGACAAGTGACCGAGTCATTCGCCGACGAACTGATTGCAGAGTGCAAGCAGTATCTCGGCCCCCAGTAGTCTGCCTAAGTGAACATTCACCTACGTGGGCACTGTCTAGTTAGTCGCCTCCTCGACCGGTGTTCGTCCGTCGAGCGCTTGATGCG
>NZ_JAMYJY010000193.1:0-2747 GCF_024136985.1 Haloferax sp. AB510 | reverse complement strand
CAACGCGCGACGACGAGCGTCTCGCGGCCGCCGGAGGGGACCGCGGCGTCCTCGCCTTCGACCGCGATGGCGTAGGCGGCGGGGTCGGGTTCGACAGCCTCGCCGACGCCGAGGCGAGCGACGCGGAAGTCGTAGCGGACGCCCGCGTCGAGTTCGATAGTGACGACCGCGTGGTCGCCGCTGGAGGCGTAGGAGACGACCCGCGCGTGGGGTTCCTCGGCCATGAGGTCGACCCACGCGTCCTCGGAGAGGTAGGTCGGCACCGAGATGCGAACCGGGTCGGCGGCGTTGTAGACGGGCAGCGACTCGGTGCGGACGGAGACGGGCGCGAGCGACACGGTGTCGCCGGCCGTCGTGTGGCCGTCGAGGTCGCCTTCGAAGAAGACGAGCGTGACGGTCGTGCCGCGGACGAGCGACTGGCGGTGGACGACGGGGGTGCCGTCGGTTTCGAGGTACGAGACGCCGCTTTCGAGCACCATCCGGGCCTCGTCGCGCTCGGCGTAGTCGGGTTCGTAGACGATGGCTCCGGTCGCGTAGGTGTGCGTCGAGCCGTCCCAGAAGACCCGCTCGGGGCCGACCGCGGAGACGCCCGTGACGGTCACGGCGTCCGCGCCGTCGACTCGGAACGTCCCGACGCTGTCGGGCGGTGAGACCACGAGGTAGCGTTCGGGGTACGACACGTCGGAGTCGACCGCGACGCGACTGCCGGCGTCGACGCCGGAGGCGCGGAAGACCTGCGAGTCGAGCGACGCGAGGTCGGTCGAGACGCTGGCGCTGTGGTCGGCCTCGTCGCCGGCGGTCCAGACGGGCGTGCCCGCGAGTTGGACCATGGCGATGACCGACACGACGAGACCGAACGCGAAGACGAGCCCGAGGATTTCGGACACGCCGCGAGAGTCGAGAGAGAGGCGAGACACGGCTCAGGCCTCCACGTCGGGGGCGTTCAGTTCGGGCGAGTCCTTGTCCTCGATGGCGGAGTTGGGCAGGTAGATGCGGGTCGCCGCGGTGATGACCACGTCGTCCTCCGCGGAGATGGCGGCCTCGCGGCCGCTGACCATGCCGTTGTTGGAGGTTATCTCCACATCCGTCTTCGCCGAGGCGATGTTCGCGCCGACGACGAAGATGTTGCCCTCGGCGTCGACGAGGATGTCGCCGTCGCCGAGCATGACCACGCCGTTGAGGTTGGCTCCGCCGCGTGCGGAGACGATTTCGAGGTCGGCGTTGTCCTTGACACCCGAGAGGCCGGCCCCGGAGAGGTCGACGCCGTGCGCGCCGTCGATGCGGACGTCGCCCTTGCCGCTGATGTCGGCGCTCCGGGCGCTGACGAAGCCGTTCGTCGAGGTGACAGCGAGGAGGTTGCGGTCCTGCGTGAGCGTCACCCCGGCGTTGTCGATGTCGATGTCGCCGCCGGCTTCGATGGTGAGGTCGGCGTTGCTTCCCTGCGTGACCGACGCGCCGGAGAGGTCGATTTCGTCGCCCGCGGTCACGTCGATGTTCTTCCCCGAGACCGAGGTGACGCTCACGCCGACCGCGGCCAAGGAGCCGCTTCCGGCGTCGATGTCGATTCGGCTGTTCGAGCCGGTCGCGACGATGTCGACGTGGAGCGAGACGCCCTCGCCCGCGAGGGTGATGTCCTCGTTGGAGACGATGGTGCGGACACTCGGCGGGACGACGAGCCGGTCGGAGCCGGCGTCGTAGACGATATCGCCGCCCGTGCCGGTGTTGTTGACGCGGTAGTCCGCGCCGTCGAACTCGCCGTTGCCGTCCACGTCAGCGTAGACGAAGCCGGGGTCGCCGATGGCGGCCACGAGCCCGCGGAGCGGGTCGGTGACGCCGCCCTCGCGGAGTTGCACGTCGAAGGTCACGCGGTCGACGTTCGCGCCCGCGGAGTCCTCGACGACCACGTCGAACTCGTCGGAGACGACGCCGTCGACGCTGCTCGTCGCGGCGTAGACGAAGGTCGCGCGGCCGTCGCCGTCGGTGACAGTCGAGATGGCGCCGGTGTCGCGCGCGACGATGCGCCCGCTCTCGGCGGTCAGGCCGGGGCTGACCTTGACGACCGCGTTGGGGACGGGGTTGTTCTGTGCGTCGCGGACCTCGACGACGGCCCGGTGGGTCGCTCCGGGCGGGACGACGGCGTTGTCGCCCTCCACGTCGATGATGTAGGCGGGCTCTTGGAGCGCGCCGGGGGTGTCGATGCCGACCCGCGAGAGCCGCAGGTCGTACGTCTTGCCGGGCGCGAGTTCGACCGTCAGGGTGTTGTAGTCGGCTCCGGTCGCGTACGAGATAGAGCGGACGTTGGGTTCGTCGGCCAGCAGGTCGCGCCACGCGTCCTCGGAGAGCCGAGTGGGGACCGAGATGGTGATGGGCGTGCCCGCGTCGGTGACCGTGATGTAGTCGGTGCCGGCGCTCAGGGGGACGACGCTGAAGGTCGTCGCCTCGCCCGTCGCGGTGTCGATGTCGCCTTCGAGGAAGACGAGAGACACCTTGGTTCCGTCGACGAGCGACTGGGTCGCGCCGACCTCACCGCCGCCGTAGGCGGTGTACTGCGCGGTTCCCTCGTGGACGAGCGAGGGCTCGCTCTGGAGGTACCGGTAGTCGGGGCGGTAGACGAACTGCTGGGTGTCGAACGCGTGTTCGGAGCCGTCCCAGTAGGTGCCGGTCTCGCCGGTCGCGACCGCGCCGGAGATGCGGGCCGTCGCGGGGTCGGTCGTCCGGAGGCTGCCGGAGCCGGCCGCGGGCGAGAC
>NZ_JAMYJY010000192.1:0-2779 GCF_024136985.1 Haloferax sp. AB510 | reverse complement strand
CCTCGGCCCAGCGCCCCTTGCCCGCCAGCGAGCGCCAGCGCGTCACGACGTTCTCGCCGTGGCCGCCGAGTCGCGTCCCGGCGGAGACGAGCGCCAGCGAGTCCACGTAGTCGCCGTAGTCGGCGGCGAGGTACTGGGCGACGAGACCGCCCATCGAGACGCCGATAACGTCCGCCGGCCAGAGGTCCTGTTCGTCGATGACGCCCGCGTAGCCCGCGGCCATGTCGCGCGTGGTCGACCCGACCGGGAGGTGTCGCGGCCGGCCGACCACCCACACGTCGCGGTCGTCGAACTCGCGGAACAGTCCGGCGAGCGCCGCCGCAGTCGCGCGGTTCGGGTCGATGCGCTGGAAGGCGTCGGAGAGGCCGGGAAGCACCACGAGCGGGTCGGCGTCGGCGTCGCCGAAGCGGTAGTAGGGCCGCCGGCCGCCGAGCATGCCGTAGTCGAGGTCCATACGCGAACGGACGGCCCGGCGCGGCAAAATCGTTCTGTCCGTTTGTCAGTCCGTTCGGCTGTCCGCCCGGCCGTCGCCGCTCAGACTTGGTCGGGGTCGTCGAGGACGACCGGGATACCGCGGTTCGCCACGTCCACGACGAAGGCGTCCGGGTCGGTTTCGAGCAGCGGAATCGTGTTGTAGTGAATCGGGAGCACGAGGTCGGGGTCGAGCGTCTCCGCGAGGTCGGCGGCCTCGTGGCGGTCCATCACGACCGAACCGCCGATGTTGGCGAGAAACAGCGACACTTCGAGATGTTTGTGGCCTTCGAGTACGTCGGAGTCACCGGGCCAGAAGACGGTCCGGTCGGCGATTGAGATGTGGTAGCCGCAGCCGAATCCCTGCGGGTGGACGATATCGCCGTCGCGGAGGTGAGGGCCGTCGGGGTCGTTGAACGCCGGGAGCGACCACACGTCGACCTCGCCGACGGTGAGGTGGTCCTCCTCGCCGACGCGGACCGTCTCGTAGGGGAGTTCCTCGACCGGAACCACGTTGCGGTCGATGGTCGCGGCGTCGACGCCCTCGAAGGCGACGACGGTCGCGTCGGCGTCGGCGACCTGCTCGATGGCGTCGGAGTCGTAGTGGTGGTTGTGCGTGACTAAAATCAGGTCGCCGTCGCGGGCGTAGTAGTCGTCGAGGACGCCGTAGCGGCCGGGGTCGAAGTAGACGACGAAGCCGTCGGGCGACTCGATTCTGACGGTCGCGTAGCCGAGCCACGACACGTCGAGGCCGTCGTGTTTGATGGTCATACGCGACACCTCGAACCGAGGGGTAAAAAGCGCGGCTCTCGGGGCGAGTCGGCCGGTTCAGACGGGCAACGGGTGGCGGATGCGCGACGAGTGGCGGATGCACGGCGCCTGACTCAGACGAGCGTATCGCGCAGGACGCCGAACACGACGAGGCTCCACAGGAACAACCCGGCCCCGTAGAACAGGAGGGTGACGCGGAGCGAGGTGTCCGTCTCCACGGGGGACCACAGTCCCGCGTTCGAGACGACTCTGTTCGTCCCGCCTTTCTCGCCCGCGTGTTCGACGTTGCTGGGGCCCATCTGCCCCGCGGCGCCGCCACCGAGCACGATGAGTAGCACGCCGAATCCCGTCAAAGCGAGTATGTGGAGGCCTGAGTGCGTGGCGAAATACACCCCGCCGACCGTGAGCAGACCGAGGAAGCCGGTGTAGAGGACGACCGGCTTCAGGAGGGCGTCAAGATTCATGGGGAACCACCGTCCGAAGCTGTCGACGCACAGATACTATATCTCTTTGGGCGACCCGCGGCGAACGTCGCTTACTGCGACTCGGCCAGTCGCTCCACGCGCTCCAGCGAGTCGGCAGTCTCGGCGGTCTTGTCCTCGCGGACGGTGACGAACCGCGGGAACCGAAGCGCGTAGCCCGAGGAGTACGTCGGCGACGCCTGTATCTCCTCGTAGCCGACCTCGAAGACGACCGACGGGCGGATGTCAACTTCCTTGCCCGCCTCGCGTTCGATTTCGGGTTCGAGGAGGTCCGTCAACTCGGCCAACTCCTCGTCGGTGATGCCCGTGGCCACCTTACCGATGGTCTCGAAGGCGTCGTCGCCGGACTCGCCTTCGACGCGGGCCGAAAGCAGGAACGTCCCGAGGAACTCCGCGCGGCGGCCCTCGCCCCACTCGGCGCCGGTGACGACGAGGTCGAGCGTCTCCACGTCGGGTTTGCGCTTCAGCCAGTTCTTCCCGCGGTCGCCCGGCGAGTACGGCGCGTCGGGGTTCTTCAGCATGATGCCCTCGTGGCCGGCGTCGAGGGCGTCGGCCTCGTAGGCGGCGATTTCCTCGGCGTCGTCGGTCAAAAGCAGGTCCGAGACGGCCGCCGAGTCGCCGCCGAGCACCGCGGTCAGTCGGTCGTGGCGGGTGGAAAGCGGGTCGGTCAGGAGGTCGTCGCCGCCGGCGTGCAGGCAGTCGAACGCCCGGAGTTCGACGCGGACCTCCTCGCGCATCCGGCCCACGTCGTGCTTGCGGCGGAAGCGCCGGAGAATCTCCTGAAACGGGAGGGGTTCGCCGTCGTCGTCCATCGCCACGACCTCGCCGTCGAGGATGATCGGCTCGTCGACCGCGTCCGCGACGAACTCGACCACCTCGGGGAGCGCGCCGGTCACGTCCTCCATGTTGCGCGAGAACAGCGAGACCTCGCCGTCGGCGTCGCGGTGGACCTGCACGCGCGCGCCGTCGAACTTGGTCTCGACCGCGGCGGTGTCCCACTCGTCGAGCGCGTCGGCGGCGGTGCCGGCCTGCGCCAGCATCGCCTGCACGGGGGC
>NZ_JAMYJY010000191.1:0-2784 GCF_024136985.1 Haloferax sp. AB510 | reverse complement strand
TTGATGGCGACGCGGTTCTTGTCCCCGTTTTCGACGTGCCGGTCGACGCAGTTGTGACAGGCGTTCAGTTCGCCGCCGGTGAACCACTCGTAGAACGGAGGGTTCGAGTCGTCCAACACCTCGTCGTACTCTTCGTCCCAATCGAGCATCTCGGCGGCCCGCTCCCAGCACTCGGGCCAATTCTCCTCGAACTCGTCGTAGATGCCGGCGTCCGAGACGTTCGCTTGTGCGACGAACTCCTCGGAGGGTTCGAACTCGTCTTGTTCTTCCAGCCGTGCCTCCAGTTCGGTGTCACCCTGTGCCATATGTCGTGTTAACGAGTCTCCACAAGGGGCATAAGTAGGATAACTAATTATCGAAAGATAACATCATGATTATGAATAGCAGTCGAAACTCGGTGCGATAGGCCCAAGAAAGGAATACAGACGAAATGAACTACTGTCGGAATGTATTGATAATAGTTCAGTCAATAATGAACGTTCGTGTGCCAACCGCTCGCACGCCTAAGGGTTTAGGGTCGAAGTGTGTTCGTCGCTGTCGTCGTCGAAGAACGCAGTCATGAGTTTCTGCTGTGCGGTTCGGAGATGCTGGTGGAGCGTCGGCGACGAGATGTCTATCGAATCCGCGAGGTCTTCGGCGGTACTACCGCGGGGCCACTCGAAGTACCCGGCGAGATAGGCCGCTCGCAGGACGGACTGCTGCTTGTCTGTGAGTCGCGCCACGAGCGACTCCCGAAAGTCGGCGGTGTTTCGCGTGGGCCGTTCGACCTCCTGTTTCGAGACGAGTTCGGTGGCGGGATACGCGTCGGTCAGGTCGGACATCACGTCTCGGAGCGGCGCTTCGTTCGAAAATTCGCCGACGAGACGGGCCACGCCGTCCTCCGCGACGAACCGCGAGACGGTTCCGTCGTAGGACGTGAGCGTCGTAATCGTCGACCCCGTGGAGAGCGCGACTTCGAGGAGTGACTCCGTTCCCCGGTCGCGGATGAGGCGGATGTGTTCGACTGCTGGCGTCGTTTGTAACTTGTCAAACACCGCGTCCGTCGTCGCCCCCCGAACGGTGAGAAAGCACAGCAACGACCGCTCCTCGATAGGAACGACGCCGCGGAGTCGAACCGAACAACCGAGGTCCGCGGAGAGTCCGACGAGCACGTCCTGTTGGTCCGATGATTCGAACTCCAGTTGAACGACGGTGTCGGCGAGGAGTAGCTTCCGACGCTCCGCGGCGGCGATTGCCTGTCCGACGTGGCGACCCAGCGTCACCAGCACGTCCGCCTCGGCGTCGGGGACAGCTTCGCCATCGAGCGCGACGTAGAGCGCGCCGTAGGCGGTTTCGCCGTGTACCAGCGGGACGACAGCGAGGCGGCCGCTCTCGGAGTTCGGCGGCAGATCGATACGCACGGTCTGCACGGCACCGGTATCGCACGCGCGTCGAGCGAAGTCCGTGTCTCGACTGGCGAGCGACCGGCGGACCGCTTCGAGCGATTCCTCGTCGAGTCCGGCGACGGTGAGCGACGCTCGCGCATCGGTTTCGTCCGACGCTATCCAAGCGAAACGGTAGTGGCTCGAATCGGCGAGTCCGTCACAGACGGCCTGTTCGACCTCGCCTCGCGTGTTCACCCCCGAGAGTGCCGACCCGACGCTTCGGGCGGTCTCGACGACCTGACGCACTCGGTCGGATTCACCGCCTGCGGGACGCTCGCCACTGTCGACGGCATCCGGCGACAGCGCATCGAGCACCTCGTCTTCGCTCGGTTCGTCGAGGAGCGGCGCGAGACTCTCGATTCGGTCCCATCCACCGATTCGCATGACGACGCTCGGCGGGACGCCATCACCGAGCATCGTTCGGGCGAAGTGCCGACGCAGGTCGCGAGTCGAAACGTCCGCCAACCCCTCGCGACCGGTTCGTTCGGCGGCCCGCGTTCCGACCGATGCCACGAGCATCTGCAGACGCCGCGGCGTGACCGGAAGCACTCGTTCAGTCTCGTCGATGTCGGTCGTCGTGACGTACTTGCGAACGTCGTGTTCGACCTCGGTCGGCAGGTACGCCTCCCGGCCGTCGGTCGGAACGGCGAGAAAGTAGAGTTCCGTTCCCCGGTGTCGCCGCTGGGTCACGTGGGAGGGTTCAAACTGACTCATCTCGGCCGGCGTGAGTCCGACTTCCGCGCCGAGTCGAAGCACGAGGTCCTCGCGGTACGTCTCGGTCGACCGTCGCAGTTGCTCGTACCCACCCGCGGACAACGGCGTCGGTTCGGAGTCTCCGCCCGGCATCCATTTCGGAATAATATCGAAGAGCGAACTAAATCTTCCGGTGAAAGGAAAGTAGACACACAGAGAAGCCAGTGGAGAGGAAAGAGCACCGCTCACCGAGGCAGAAACAAAATTTCGCGTATGTAGCAGTATCCGAAACGTCGTCAGCTGTCTCGGACGATGGATTCGAGTTCGCCGACGATTTCCGGGTTCTGAAGCGCGGACGTGTCGCCGAACTCCTCGCCGTTGGTGATGTTCTCGAGAAACCGGCGCATGATCTTCCCGGACCGCGTCTTCGGGAGGTCGGGTGTGAAGATGACGGCGTCCGGCGTGGCAATCGGACCGATGCGCTCGCGGACGTGCGAGCCGATTCGCTCGCGGAGGTCGTCGTCCCCGGCAACGCTCGTCTCCAGCGTGACGTACGCGTGGATACCACCCGTGTCGGCGTCATCGACGCTGACGACGGCGGCCTCGACGACACCCTCGACGCCGACGATGGCCGACTCGATTTCCATCGTTCCGAGGCGGTGACCCG
>NZ_JAMYJY010000190.1:0-2803 GCF_024136985.1 Haloferax sp. AB510 | reverse complement strand
GGCCCGCGACTCGCCGCCGGCGTAGCCCGTCGAGAGCCAGCGCGTGTCCGGGCGGCGTAGCCGACAGACGCCGTCGCGGCGCGTCGCCTCAAACATCGGTGGCGACGGCGGCGAGCGCCCGGAGTAGTTCGTCGTTCTCGTCGGGGCGTTTCACCGCGACGCGGACGTGCGAGTCGAGCGTCGGAAACGTCGTCGCGTCCCGGACGGCGACGCCGTGGTCGCGGGCGGTCTCGACCACCGCGTCCACGTCGCGGTCGCCGACGTCGAGGAGGAGAAACGGCGCGTCCGATGGGTACACGTCGAAGGCCTCGGACAGCGTCTCACGGAGTCGCTCGCGCTCGTCAGCGACGCGCTCGCGGGTGCGCGAAACGAACTGGGCGTCGTCCATGCAGTACGCGCCGACGGCGGCTGCGGGCGTCGAGAGCGACCACGCCCGTCGGGCCACGGCGAGTCGGTCGCCGAGGTTGCCGGTGGCGACGGCGAAGCCGGCGCGGATGCCCGGCAGGCCGAACATCTTCGTCAGCGAGCGAGCGACGACGACGCCGGCTTCGCCCGCGAGGCTCGGTTCGTCGGTGAAATCGAGAAACGCCTCGTCGACGACGAGGACCGTGTCGACCTCGCGGCAGCGCGCCGCGAACGCCCGGAGGTCGGCCGCGGGCGCGAGTTCGCCCGTCGGGTTGTTCGGCGTGCAGACGACCGCGACCGCGTGGTCCGTGGGGTCGGCGTCGAGAATCGCGTCGTGGGCGACGGGAACCGGCTCCGCGCCCTGCAGGCGAACCTCGCGGTCGTACTCCCCGAAGCTCGGTTGAGGGACGAGCGCGGTATCGCCGGGTGAGAGCGTCACCTCGAACGCGAGTCGGAGGGCTTCGAGGCCGCCCGCAGTCGGCACGACCGCCGCGGGGGCACAGCCGACGTAGTCGCCGGCGACCCCCCGGAAGTCGGCGTAGTCGTCGTCGGGGTAGCGGGTCGAAGCGTCGAACGCCTCGCGGAACACCGCCTCGACGCCGTCGGGACGCTCGGGGTTGGTGTTCGCGCTGAAGTCGAGGACGGTCGGGTCGGTCGTCCCGCCGTGAGGGACGCGGCTCCCCGTCCGAACGGACTCAGGGTCCATCGTCGATGTCGGCGTCAACCTCGGCGTCGGCCGCCGCGGTCCCGGTCTCGACCGCGTCGGGGTCCAGCGTCGAGAGCACGTCGAGCGTGGCCGCCTCCACGTCGTCGAGGACGCCCATCCGGTCGGCGAGCATGAGCGCGCCGCCCATGCCCGCTCCCTCCTTGGCCTCGCCCGCGGCGTAGCGGTCCAGCGGGTGCGTCTCAAAGCCGGGGGCGGTGACGGTCAACTCGAGGTCGAACGCCTCGGCGGCGTCGGCCAACTCGGACACGTCGTCCGCGAGGTACGAGGTGGTGGCGAGCGTCAGGTCGCCGTTCGCGCCGGCGTGTCGGGCGAGCGCGGCGGCCGCGAGCAGTTGCGTTCCGCCGCCGAGCGTCACGTCGATGCCGTTTTCGAGCGCGCCGACGGTGAGTCCGGCCACGACCGGAAGCACCGGATCACCGAGGTAACGGGCGGCGCGCCGGGGCTTGTGGGCCGCGAAGCCGGGTTCGACGTCGCTGGCCTCGAACGCCTCGGCGACGACCTCCTCTTTCAGGCTCGTCGGGTTGTCCGGGAGCGACGACGAGACGGGGAACTCCTCGCCGAGCGCGCGGAACACGGCGAGCGCGGTGGTCGTCCCGCCGGGGACGGTCTCGCCGATGACGAGTTCGTCCTCGGGGAGCGCGAGGCCCATCCGCCGGGCCGCCTCGAACGCGCCGGGCGCGGTCGGGACGGGTTCGCTCTCACGGATATCGCGGCCGGGGCGCGCGCCCACGTCGATGGTCGGCGCGGCGCTCGGCTTGGCGAGGCCGGCGTCCACGGTGAGCACGTCGAACCCGGTGAGTTGCTTGACGGCGCGGGTGACGGCCGCGGGCGTCGGACAACCCGTCGGACTGACCGGCGTCACCGGCGAGCGGACTGGCTCGCCGTACTCGATAATTTCGGCGTCGGCGCTCGGTGTGTGACCGACGAGCGACGGGTCCGCGCCGGCGGCGCTGATGCCGGGAATCTTCGCCGTCTCGGTCGTGCCGGCGACGAGGACTACTCGCATCGGTCCTCCGCGAGCGCGATGTCTGTCGGACGGTTCACGTTGAGTGCGAGTCTGGTGTCGGTGGAGAGGTACATGGTCGGATGAGTGTCGGTGTCGGTGTCAGTAGGGGTTCCCGCCTCAGCGTCCGCGGGACCGACGACGCCCAGCCCGGTCGGGCAGACGGCGGTCCCCTCGTGGTCGAAGACGAGCGCGTCGTCGACGCTGGCTCCGAGGGCTCGCTTCAGTTCGACGGGGACGCACGCGGTGGCGGCCCCGCCATCGGCGGCCGAAACGACCGCGTCGACGTGCTCGGGAGCCACGAGCGGCAGATCGGCGACGACGGTGACGACCGGTCGGGTGACGCGGTCCAACGCGAAGCCGAGGTCGGAGACGTAGCCGTCGCCGGGGGCCTCGATGGGGTCGAGACCGAGGTCGGCGGCGCGGTCGCGAGTGTTCGGCGTGTGCGGCGAAGTGACCGCGCGGACGCTCTCGACGGACGAATCGCGGAGCGCCGCGGCGACCCGGTCGAGCATGGGTCGCCCGCAGATGTCCACGAGCGGCTTTTCGACCGGCGCGTCGAGGCGGGTGCCGCGGCCGCCGCACATCACGAGAGCGTCCACGTCACCACCCCCACGTGGACGGCGCGGCGCGGGCCAGTTCGTTCGTCGCGCCCAGCAGGTCGCCAG
>NZ_JAMYJY010000018.1:0-43642 GCF_024136985.1 Haloferax sp. AB510 | reverse complement strand
TGCTCCCTCTGCCAACATTCAAGCGTAGCAGTGTCTAAACTCTCTTTGAGCAGGTCTTTGAGCAGCATAGGAAACTAGCTCTTCGACCTGTTCACCCCTTAACTAGACGGTGCCGTAGAGGACGATTTTTTAGTTTGTTGATAGTGTGACTTATCGAACTCATTCCTTTTTAGGGAGAGTCGGCATAGTGAAATCATATGGCCTCGATTGTATCTGAAACACTCGCTGGACGAACCATTCAGGTAATCGGGTTTGTTGTTGTTCTCTTGGCTATTCTCGAATATTTTGGAGTGATTCATCTCCTCCCGATATGGGGGTATCCAGTTGTCATCGTTCCACTCGGGTACCTTCGTTGGGTACTCGACCGGAGAAATACCTCAGGAAATGGCCGAACAGATAGAGATTGAAGCAGCTACGAAAAGGTAGTTTCACTGCTATTGGGGATGCTGAGTAAGCATCTAAGTCAGTGGTTCTCCCAGCGAAATCTAGTTTTTCTGTGGCTGAAGCCAGTAAGTCGTTGTCGAGTCGTGGGTCTCCTCTCCATTTAGCGGCTGTTTCACAGTAGACTCTGATTTTATCGGGATTGTTGCACACTGTATCGGTTCCCTTCAGGACGTCACGGCGGCCGAACATCCCGGGCTCTGTGGCTTCAGAGCTGGAGGGACTCTGTTCCTCTGCTGCTTTGTCGCCTTTCGGAGTTTCGTCGGTCAAGTGGGTTCTACCCACTCGACCCATCGCCCCGTTTTAATTCGGGTTTATTGTCATAAAAATTTTGCTAGTGTAGAATGGCTCTGTTGAAATCCTTCAGCGTTGACATTGGAGAGTGCGCTCTTTCTGGCTAGTTTCCGTGGATCACAGTGACTAGTCTCTTAACAAATCGCAAGACGGCGAGAGGAATTCAACAGAGCCGGGTTTTTTGTTGTGCTTTCCGACAGCCCACGTCGGTTCCTGTGAACTAGACGTCGGGAAGTCAGCGGCGGCAACCGAAGAAAGGATTACTCCGACTGTTACTGCTGACGCAGAGGCTGCGCCAATCCCTTTCAACACATCCCTGCTGAAGTCGTCTCGCATATCGTTGACTACGACGACGACGTCGCTGTGAAGGTCCAGAAGTACGAGATTGACGAAGCGTTCTACGTCGTCTACACGTCCCGTGTCGATGGTGGCCCCGTTCGTGAGATCGACTTCGATCTCAAAGCGTCACTCGCGAAGATGAGCGAGGACAACAGAACCATCGTCGTTCGGCTGCTCGAGATCTACCGTGCTCTCATCGCTCAGAACGAGGAGGAAGAAGGTGTTCCTGTCGAGGCGTACAAGAAGATCGACGTCGACGCGCTGCCGGACGTGCTTGATCAGACGTCGTGGGAAGGGTCAGCAACAGCCGTTGCAGGCCGACTCGCCTCGAACCTGATTCTGAAACACGCACTTCCGAACGCCAACCACCGGACTGCTGTCGCATTAGTTCAGTTCTACCTCCGGCGCCTGAGTCCTGACTTCTCTATGCCGGAAACGTCCATAGAAGTCGATCCGGAGTCGTACGACTGGCGGGAGTGGGTGAATGAGTACATCAACGAATCGAAGCGGCTATTGACCGTTCGGCGGAAGAACGTCCTCTTCAAGCACTTGTACCGCTTCGGCGCGAGAACGCTTGAGCGGAAACACGCGGTAGAAATCGACCTGACTGCATACGAGCTGGATATGTACCCGAGTGAAGCGAAGGTCATCTACGCGGAGCAACACGAAGAGCTCTGGATTGAGTTCGTCGAGGAGGCCGCCGAACGCGCAGGCTATCCAGAGCTGAAGGAAACGCCAGGACTATCGAAAACAGCGTTCGCTGAAAAGATTCGGAACCTCAACTAAACGGTTCTGTTAGTCTTGGAGCGTGGCGACTGTTCGGCCCGTTTCCTCGGCCTCTTCGCTGCGCGACATGTTGTACGTCGCGAGCGCTTCGTCAACCGCTTCATCAAGACTCATTGGTCAACCTAATCTTGATTCTTCTGTCGTATAAATACTTGCCTGGCTAAAACGTCAGCCCTCTAGATGGGAAGATCACAACCCAAACCACGCACAATCTGCTCGCTTTTCAAACTGGACCAAGCAGACAGTAGCTCTCGTGTTGTACACACCGTTCGTTGTTAGTGATCCCAACTGGACCCGTGGGGCTTGTTAGTAGACTCGAGCCGTCGTAACGAAGGGCGGCAGCGCAATCGCAGTTCAGGTATCAACCCGAGTGCCTCGGAGCTTGACCCCGAGGTGGTTCACTCTGTACTAGTGTCTGCATCTTCATACTCATCAAGATCTGGGAGATTGGCATCCCAGTCCGGATCCTCGTCGTAGTAATCGCCCTCAAACTGCTCGCTCACGGCAACTAAACCAATCAAGCTCGCAGTATGTGCATCGTAGGCGTCGGGATTGATCGCCCAATACTCGCCCTTATGACGCACAAACCCCTGATTATGGAGTCTGCTGAGCGTCGTCCCAACACTTCCTCGTGGGATGTCGAGCGCCTCAGTAATCTCACCTGCTCGATAGCCTGTTTCTGGAGTCGCTGCGAGGAAGCGAAGAATGGTCCGTCCATTCGTATTCGGTCCTGGAAGATCCGATGGCTGGTAGTTTTCGAAATCAACGGGCATATGTAATAGTATGTAACGGGGAGTAATAGACTTGCCGGAGTAGTTGTTCCAAAGTACTCTTTGGACGCTGGAACGTCTCGATCGACGCGTTCTCCCAATAGAAGTGCGATGAATCTGAGGTCGTTGAGGGATACTAGTTTTTACTGGCAAGAGTGGTGTGTCTGACAGAGTATCCGCAGAGTGGCGAGTTAATTCAGCAAGGAGATTGTTGATAGACAAAGACGACTCAGTATCCGAATCAATGGCCGTTGTCAGGTGGGAACGCCTACTTCTTGGCCTAAAGCTCTCTGCGAGATTGTCGGGGAGATTCAAGATGCAGCGGAACTCAATTTCACAGAACGGTTCAGCTGTTCTGCCTGTAGAAACGCACCGGAATACCAGTAGGAATCAGCTCCACCACAAACCATGACCGAAAACACACTCACCGTCCGTGTCGAATCGAACGACGAGTTCTTCGACCGTGCACTCGAAGCCGCAGCGAAAGCCGACGCTGGTGAACTGACTGATGACCACACTGGCGTCTCACTTCCAGACGAGGCTGCACTTGCACGTGTTCTAAGCGAGAATAATCTCAAGCTCATCCGGACTACTGCCCGCAAAGAGCCGCAGAGTCTCCGCGAACTCGCGCAGCTCGTCGATCGTGACATCAAGAACGTCTCGAACGCTATCAACGACCTCGCAGAACTCGAACTTGTCGAATTTGAGCAGGATGGCCGATCAAAGCGGCCGGTCGTCTGGTACAGCGATATCCACGTAGAGTACGACCTTGGCGTTGGGACTGACGATACCGAGGTCGCTGCACAGGAGTAGCTTGACTACTGCTGTTCTGGACGGGGCGCGTTCTCATACTTGACCATCTTCTCGGGCTTGTTGGAGATGGTCGCGTAGATCTGCTGGAGCGTCTCCTCAGCGGCGAGCAGATTGTGTTCCTCAAGGAATGTTCGACCGTCCTCAGTCAGGCCGTAGAACTTCCAGGGATAGCCCTGTCGGCGCTGGTCGTCGTCAAGTGCGACTTGTTTGACGATGCCAGCGTCAATCAACTTCTGGATGTGCTTGTAGACGGTGGCATCGCTGACGCTGGGGTTGAGCTCCTCAAGTTCGTACATTGAAGGCAGCTGCTTGGGATGCTGGAGGATATTATTGACGAGCGCGAACCGCGTCTGTTGGGTGACGAAATGGATGAGTTCACGGGACCTCTCTCCACCAGCGGTTCCCAGATCGGTACTCATACATCACAGTTCACACTCTGACGCAAAGTAGTTTACCCTTGAGTAAATCACTCTGAGGTAAACCAAAATAAATCTGAATGGGTGAATTACTTCATAAACCGTATTACTCGTCCGAGAGAGAACCCATATATGCCCGATGAAGAGTCGCCCGTCCCTGAAGAGGTCCTCACGAGTGCGAAGGAGCAACTCGATGAGGAAGAGATCTCACTGGCGGATAACGAAGAAATCCTCCACGCACTGAGCGAGTTGACACCTGTCTACGAGAACGACCGTTCGTACTTCGTACTCGGGAACTACGACCGGGAACCGATTCGTCGGCTGAACCTCGTAGTTGACCGTCTCAACCGACGCACTGACGCGTACGCCTTCCGGATGGTCGATATTCGGGGCGAGTGGGATAATAGCATCCAGAAGTTCTGCCTGATCGCCGATATCGTAACGTATCTCGTTGGTGTCGCCGAGAAGGACCCGAGCGACTTCCTTGTCGAACAGGGACTACTCGTTGGCACGACTGAATACTTCTCGAAGAGCCACGTCCTCAAGCGGGAGTATGAAGACGAGGAACATCCGTTCGGATGGATGCAGGACGGCGTCTTCGAACTGTTCGAACAGGAAGGTCGACTGTACCGATGGTGGACTGAAGACGACCTTGTTGACGTGACCGAAGAACTCCCGTGACGAGGAACGGAATCGCCATTCTCGACCGAATTACTCGGAGCGGGGCGACCCAAACTGTCCGAGAAGCAGTTGCAAAGCGGGACGACTTGCAGCTGTTTGGGTTAGATGAAATAACCAATAACGTGTAGCCCACAGTTCTTGGAAGTCTGAGGTGCAAGTATCCCGATGGTTCACCAATTATTCTCGGCGACACTCGAATCGACCAAACAACTTTGCTGTGGCATCGTGTGGACACTACTGGAGACAGACTGTGTCACATGCGTCTCCACAATCCCCCATGACGAGTGATTCGACGGCGCTTGGTCGATGTCCTGATTGCGGCGGAGAGATTGAGGCATACCAGTCGATAATTGAGTTCGAAGATGGCGATGGGTCAACTGGCGTTTTCGCTGAGTGCTATTCGTGCGACGAAGTTGTTCGTCCAGAGTGACGAACTGGTGCTACTGGTCCACGAGGAAGTCTAGGCTTGCGTCGAATGTTAGTTGACTCATCGAAGTACGTTGTAACGTAGCGCGAAACTTGTTGATATACCAACTTCGAGTAGCGTTACAACCAAAGGAAAACGGGAAGTCGGCATCAGCTGTTTAACCAACAAAATTTTTGATTAGCCCTTGTGTTGGTTAACACGAGGCAGCTGCCGATGTCCTACGAACCACCGACGCCGCCGACGAATCTCCCCACGGAAGTCGTCAACGCCCTCAACGAGTTGGGGCAGAACCGCCTTCGGGACGTTGCTCACTATGCCGAAGAGTTGGCCGAACACAAGGAGCGTGAGGCTCGTCTCGAGGAAGAGCCACCGGAAGGGGAACTCGAAGAACGGTCGGATGACCTTCCAGATGATGTCCCCACGAAGGCGACGATTACGATCAAAGAGATCAACGACAATCGCTACTACTACTGGCAGTGGCGAGAAGGTGACAAAATCAAATCTAAGTATAAAGGCCCAGTCAACCCCAATGAGTAGGAAGGACTTCCATGGGTCGAAAGACACCACACCCCGTGTGCGAAGTGAATTTTCTCATCATTGATGGGCCCCGTGTGAGAGATGAATCGGGTGACAATTTGAGAGGGGAGACACCCCGTGTACAAGATGAATAATGGAGAACCCCAACTGCTCATTAAACGCTCTCGCGCATGAATTTCGCATATTTACACTTTGCACACGGGGTGTGGGTTACCAGACTGAACAAGTCAGAACTTACACTCGTGGCCAGGGGTGCGTAGTCGGGGAAAACGGAAACTACGCGAGATCTTCTAGTCGGCTATCGCGGAGCACGGATTTTAGCACAATACCGGTATCCTGCACCAGTCGATGCTCCAGGTAGCTCCCCTCTCCCCGGCCACCGCCCGTCCGGGTCGATTCCACGACGCCGAGGAATGCCTGCTCCTTCAGCAGTTCATAGACGCGGTGTTCGCTCAGAACCTTCGCATCGACCGTCTCAGCAGTGTTCTGGTAGCGCTTGTAGATACGGCTTGTCGAGAATTCGTCTTCGTTCGAGCTCTCCTCGGTCAACAATGCAAGTGAGTAGAGAATGAACTTGACCTGAGTCGTCGATCCACGAAGTAACTCCTCGAATCGGTCAACCTCTGCCCATTCTTGAGCATCGCGAACGTGCTCTGCGACGACCTGGTTGGCATTTTCTCGCTCAGCGAGTTCGCCCGCGTGTCGGAGAATCTCGATTGCCTTCCTGGCGTCGCCATGTTCCTGTGCGGCGAGTGCCGCAGTTAGCGGGATGACGTCGTCAGAGAGAACGTCGTCGTGGAACGCGTCACGGCGGTGCTTCATTATCCCACGGAGTTGATTCGCGTCGTAGGGTTGGAAGACGAACTCTTCTTCACGAAGACTTGACTTGACACGCTCGTTCAACTGGTCCCGATACTCGATTTTGTTACTCACCGCAATAACACCCAGGTGACAATCGGCTTTCCCAGATTCACGGGCTCGTGAGAGCTGCATCAGAATATCGTCGTCGTTGAGACGATCAACCTCGTCGAGAATGATGACAACAGCATCGTAGGCGAGATTCAATATCTCCCAGAGGTAGTCGTAATATTCCCCACTGCCAATCCCCGCGCGTGGGACGTCGAAGTCAGTTTTTTCGGTCTTGTTGAGCTCCCGTGTCACTGTTCGGGCAACACGGGTCTGAGTATTGTGCTGTGCACAGTCGACGTAGACAGTCCCGACCGAAACCCCATTTGACTCTGCGGCTCGACGGGCACGTTCTGTGACATGGCGAGCAACCAGCGACTTGCCCGTCCCTGTCTTGCCGTAGATCATGACGTTGTTAGGCGGGTCATTTTGAACGATCGGCCTGAGTTCAGCAGCGATGTCTTTGATTTCTTCGTCACGGCCGACGATTCGGGCACTTTCCGGGACGTGACCAACCTTCAGGAGTTCCTTGCGAGTGAAAATGTCGACCCGGTCAGGGTCGTCTCCATCAATATTGAACAGCGGATCCTCAGCCGGGTCTTCGTACCGGTCGTTGAAGTCAGAGAGTTGCGACGGGTCATCAGCCATCGATACCAGATACCGCGCAACCTGGCTACTTAATTATTCTCCCACCCCAACAAGAGTGTAAATCGGCCCATGACTAGGATCTACTGCCTAGAGCGTCCAATGTCAGTCGGTAAAATAGACGGGATAATCCAGAGTGAAAGGCGTCCTTCCCGTGCAAGTGATTTGGACGATAAAACACCCCTCACCAAGACTGTATAGCGGACAGAAACCAATATTTGACCACCCCTCGTCCCGAGTGAATTACCACTAATCTTCCGCTGGGCTCGAAAATGCACACCCCACATCAAGAGTGTAACTCAATCAGAGCACAGACGTCAAACATTGAGCAGACACGAAGACGTCTGACGCACGGCACACACCCCTCGTCCAGAGTGAAAACAGTCGCGAGGTTCGTTATTCGGTTGAACAGAAGTTCGAGGAGATGCTTCCTGTTTTCAGTCGTAGCCATCGACACAAAACACAGCTGTTGACCTGTATTCTGCACCAATCTTGAGGGTGTCGAGAGTTTGGGGCATCGAGAGAATAATCATATAAAAGTCACGACGTAAAGACACCCACCCACCCCTCGTCCAGAGTGAAACAGCACGAGAAGATCCGGGTAGCAAGATGAGAATTGCACGACTGAATCGCCTGCAAACGACACGAATCACAGGAAGAGAGACGGAAACACACGCATCGAGCTTCCGGGGAATCAACTAGAACGCACATCCATCAGAATTCTTAGTATTATCTAGAAGATTTATATCTTATTGGTTCGAATAGCTCACTAACTATATTCTCCACAACAAAAGAGACGAATTAGTATTCGTCTGGGCCTCGTGAAGAACTACTCATCTACTTTCCTCTTATTTCGCCGTCAATCTCAGTCTTAGCGACTCTCTCCGTGGGTTCGTCCGTGTTCTGTCTTTTCGACCTCTGTTTCTTGTGGATAACACCCCTCACCCTTTCAATCGTTTTCACTCTTGACGAGGGGTGTGTGTTCCCACAATTTTCCCCTTCCGGTTCAGAAATTCGAGTCAAACTCTCGATTTCTTAACCAACAAAATCACCGAGCTCGTGATTCTGTTGGTTAACGTCTGAATCAATCACAAAATGTCGATTGGCCACCGTTAACGAGTCGAAAGTGAAGTTGTGACCTGATATAGATACGACACTCCGTGAATCAGTGATTCACTGATTGGCGTCTTGCTTTGCGAGTCCCGAATCTTCTCTTTCGTTTTCTCTTGGTGTTCGCCAAACGCCACCTCGAAGATCCCACGATAGAAGTGTTTGTTCTTCTCCAGCGTGACACCCTCGAGTTTCTGCTTCTGTTTTTGACGACGTCGCTGCAGCTTCCTCTTCGGCCTTAGTGTTCCCATCGTCCCCTTCGTCTGATAGATTCTCGAACCGCTCAACCATTCCTCGTGGCATACTTACGCCTCCACTTGAGCCTTGTCGAATGCCCGCTCCATCGTCTTTGCAACTTCTAGGAAGAGGTCACGCTCTCTCGCGGCAATGAATGAAGTGACTGAGAGTGAAAACTGCTCTTCCCCTGCAGATGGTTTCGATGGAGACACACCCCTCGTCCAGACTGTAAACCGGCTGGCTTTCCGCGACCTCCCCCGAACTGACAAGATCAGACGCTAACGGGTTGCTTACCGAGCTTGAAGACAGCTATGTCGGCAGTATCGAGACAGCAGAGTGTATGGGTTAGATTGTTACCGCGCTGTGCTAGTGAAATCGAGGAGACGTCCAGATGGCGTTCGATCAGTCCGGACCGTTCCGTCACATCCGCAATCTGACTGCGTTCGACACGGCACTATGGAATGTCCAATAGGCTATCGTAACAGACGACACTCTCCTCATATACTCGGTAGTCTAAGTATCCTCACCGCAGGTCTTACTCCACGAGCGTGTGTGCAACAACTCCCAACACGACCGCACTCACCCCGAGGATTGCCCACGTCATCCCGGCGACAGCGTATCCGAAGAACCCGTAATCGTTGCCACGGCGAATCGGCGGGGGTTCAGCATTCCAAGGATTCCCTCGACAACTGCGCTTCCCCATACCGCAAGGGCCGGAATTCTCGTGTCCCGCGAACCACCTCAATATGGTAGTAATCTGAGATACCGGTGTTGCCAGTACTGCCAATAACCAGTCCACTATTGCCAGTAAAGGTGGCGTAAGCATGGGAACTCCCGAGATCAAGGGCAGATTCGTTAAAGGTTTGTTCTCGGGAGACCCCCGTTGCCAGTACTGCCAGTATTCGCCCGTTTTAAGTAACACACACACACCACTTTTGCCAGTAAAGCCACTCGAACGAGTAGAAGACTACTCGTACCAGTACTAGTTAAGCGATAGATTTATATTAATAGTAGTTAAACCAAACCCGCACTAGAAAAGATTTAGTAAAGTACAGCTGTAGATATAGTTCGGTAGCTCTGTTAATTACCTCATTTTGGACTTCGGTCCTCATCTACGAGAGAATACTGGCAATGGTGGAGAGAGTGTCTTTTATAAGCCACCGTGATATTGGCGGTACTGGCAACGGGGGTGTAGTTACTGGTCATACTGGCACCCGTGGTTTTATAACATATAGCAACATCGTCCAATCCATGGGCCGGTTCACTCGGGAGTCATTCATTATTCGAGACAACGACGTGTTGCGAGACGACTACCAGCCTGAGACTCTTGAGGAACGAGACGCGGAACTCGACGAATACGCGGCAGCTCTCCGACCGGTAATCCAAGGATGGCAGCCGAATAACGTGTTTCTGTATGGGGTCACCGGTGTCGGGAAGACTGCGGCCACACACGATCTACTCAAAGAACTTCAGGAATCGGCTGACCAGTACGACGACGTTGACGTGAATATTATCGAACTGAACTGTACTGGCTGCAACACGTCGTACCAGGTTGCGGTGAACCTCGTGAACGAGATTCGAGAGCCAAATCACCCACTGACAAATGTGTCGTCTTCACGGGTGCCAATCAGTGAGACTGGATATCAACAAAAGCGCGTGTTTCGTGAACTCTATGCTGACTTAGAAGATATTGGAGGGACTGTATTGGTGGTCCTCGACGAGATCGACAATATCGGGTCAGATGATGATATTCTGTACGAACTCCCGCGGGCACGCTCACAATTGGACCTGGACGTGAAGTTGGGCGTCATCGGTATCAGTAACGACTTCAAATTCCGCGATAATCTCTCTCCGAAAGTTAAGGACACACTTTGCGAGGAAGAGATTTTGTTCCCGCCATACGATGCTGGTGAACTCCAGAATATTCTCCGCGAGCGAGCAGAGATTGCGTTGTATGATGATGTGTTGGAAGATGATGTGATTCCGTTGTGTGCCGCGTTTTCAGCACGAGACTCTGGATCCGCCCGGCAGGCACTTCGACTGTTGCGGAAGGCAGTCGATATTGCGGAGTCAGAAGCGCGGGCAGGTGGGGACGCGTTTGTAACAGAGGAACACGTCCGTGAGGGGGAGTTCCAGATTCAGCGCCAGCAGGTCGTTGAAGGGATGCATTCGTTGACACAGCATGGGCAGCATGTGTTATTGACGGTCTGTCAGCTGGCGGCCCGAGGAGAAACGCCCGAACGAACAAAGGCAATCTATCGCCGGTACCAGAAGGTTGCGAGAAAGAATGGGCAAGAGCCGTTGAAGCGTCGGCGTGTGCACGACCACCTGTCGGATTTGAATCTCCACGGTGTGTTGCAGTTGGTTGATTCGAGTGGTGGTCGAGGGAACTACAACGAGTACGATTTGGATGTCTCGTTGTCCTCGGCGTTGGATGCACTGGAGAGTGAGTTTGGGCATTTAGAAGGCATCCGTGAACTCGCAAAAAAGAACGGGACGTTAGATTAATTCGACTCTGTTAAATTCCGCTTCGCGCCTGGCGATTTACTGAGGAGTGAGTTTCTAACAACTTTCGCTGAAACCCGTGGAAGAGTGACTCTCTGTAGTGTCGAAATTGAAGGATGACAACAGAGCCACTGGTCTCTTTGTTCTGAGGGTGACCCCCGTTGCCAGTGTTGCCAATAACCTGTCCACTGTTGCCAGTTTCACCTGTTGATGTAGATTCCAACAGTATATTGGTATCCGATATATCTGAAACAGACCATCGTTGCCAGTAAGATTAATCTCGTTTACGTCTGCTGGTTTTATTGGCAATAGTGGTGTGTCTGACGAATCATCTAATAACTGACTACATTCGGTTCTTGGACTTTCTCAACTGTCGTTCGTCCATTGACCGCGTGATGAAATCATTGGATGTTATAGTATTGCACAACTTTAATGAACTACTTGTGGACGTCACCGTGACTACTCACTCTGGAATTATTGACGCGGCCAACTCGAATTTTGAGGTATGAACCCCATCGTTCGATACGATTCAACTCGACAGAGTCGAGTCACCTATCCACTTCTAATCGGTAGGCTACGACTAGATGGCTGCAACTATCAACGTGAAATATTATGTCTGGAGGTCGTGTTTTTTCGAGAGACGATCGAGAACCGTAGCAGTCAGATCAGCGTCATACCGTTCATACAATTCGACGCCCAGAATCAATTTTATCCCAACTATCATTGTGTTATATTTACAAGACTACTACTACGGGGCCGGCTGGACACACAACAGGTAGCACCCAGACGAGCTCATCCTCCCAAGACGACGGTCGTCTTGGCTTTCGACCCGACGGAAAATCCTCGACGTTCTGAAAACTTCATTTGGTAGATTATTCTCTCCTGCCATCGGTGTGCTGACCGTACTGTTTTCTTCAGCGCGTGCCTTTCAACTGAGTCGCTTGAACCGCCACTTCTGATTCTTTCCTCCCCACCACTCCCACTGCATCGCTCGCGCTCCCTCCGTGGTAGCTGCGTCCTCGATGTCCAGCACTTTCCCGCTGTTGACGTTTCGTATTCGGCGGTAGTTCCCTTCCGTACTATCAATTGTCCATCGCTGATTGTCACCTCCCCACCACTCCCACTGCATCGCGTGCGACCCGTCGTTCGTGGACGCGTCTTCGATGTCTAGGACGTCGCCGCTGGTGAGGTTCTCGATGCGATAGACTCCGCTCGTAACTTCGCGAACCACCCACCGTTGATTGTCACTGCCCTCCCAGCGCCGCTGTTGGACTGCCGCACCGTTCCCAGTCTCTCCGTCTCTCACTTCGAGTACTTTCCCGGACAGTCGGTTCTCGATACGATAGACTCCCCCGTCGACGAGACGTGGCGAATAGTCCCACGCGGTGAGAGTCTCAACCGTTGCGGTCCCACCGCTTGCCGTCATCGACGCGTGGACGCTCCGCTCGTCCGGATAGATTCGGTTCGTCATCGTTTGTTCGCCGCCATTAGCGAACGTCGTCACCGAACTCCGGTCGACGAGTACGCGGAGTTCGATAGTTCCGTTGCTCCGCGTCGATAGCGGGTGGCTCGCACTGTCTTTCGACGTCTCACCGAAGAACGATCCAGCGTCGTTTCGGTCGACGATCAGTTCTTCCATCTCGACGTCGTACGTCACTCGCGTCTCCTGTGTCATTCCCTTCCGTAGCTTGAGCGTCACGGAATCAGCATCTCCGGGGTCAATGCTCGTGCGCAGTTCGAACATCTCTCCCTGTACATCTGTTCCGGCGAGCGGGTCTGCCGTCGAGGAGAGCGGTTCAGTATCGAGTTCAGCCAGCGTGCCGTCGCGCGCTGATTTAATCGCTTCATCGGGTCGCTGGATGGGGATAATTTCGTTGCCAGTATCCCGGAGAGTGAGTCGACGGGGGAACGACTGCACGCCTTTCCACCCATCCTCTGGTGTGTTTGGAGCGTAGTCCCAGTGGCTCATCCAGGCGAGCCCCAAGCGGGAGTCCGTCGCTGGCTCGTTCGCCCACGTCTGTGCGGCATAGAAGTCCCGCCCAGAATCAGCATAGACTGAATTTTCGACAGTAAACGCAACTCCGTCGAAGTGGCCGATGTGATGTTCGACGTGGTCTGCGTCGACAGAGATGGTCATCACCCAACGAGCTTCACCAGTGTTCTCGACTGGTAGCTTGTAGAGGTCGGGGCACTCCCACCTCGCTCCCCCTGATTCGTACGTGGTCAAGTAGGTCCACTGCTTCAGGTCGTCAGATTCGTAAATCTCGATGCCGGCCGGTCGTGTGGGCCCGCTGGCCTCAACACGGGCGACGACCATGCGCCAGTTCGACGTCGGTTCATACCAAAACGGGTTCGGATCTCGCCAGTTCGTCGTTTCTTCGTCTAAGACCGGGTTTCCACTGAACTTCGTGAACGTTTCGCCGTTGTCAGTGCTGTAGGCGAGACGCTGGTCTTCGATTCCGGTGTCATCGTGGTGCCCCGTGTACATACAGACGATGGCATTGCTACCGAACCCTGCTGTGTCAATTTTGTCGACGACTGCACCGCCCGAGTAAGCCTGAATGGAGTTCGTATCCGGAATTTTCGTTCCCTGTTCAGTCCAATTGACTAAGTCACGACTCGTCGCATGGTCCCAGCGGCGGTGTGTTTCGCCTGCCTGGTAGAAGAGGTGGTATATCCCATCTTGGTAGACCAATCCGTTTGGATCGTTCATCCACCCGCTCTCCGGCGAGAAGTGATAGCCCGGCCGATATTGCTCGTCGCTCGGCGTTCCGTTTTGAATGTCTTCCATCTCCCAGATCTCTATCGACCGGACAGTGATATCACCATCATGATAGAGTCGCAACTCCGTGGAGTCCCCGCGAGAGGGATATGCGCGCGTCGTCACGCTCTTCAGTTCGTTGACGTAGCATTCGATCAGCGACTTGTCGATATACACGTGGAGTCGTAGCGGTTCATTGCCGATGTCGACCGGTCCCGCGGTCGTCAGCGTGCTTCGGTCGCGCTCTGCGGCCATCAACGTCTCGTCTAAACTGGTTTCTGTACGGTCCGTTTTGATCTCTCCAGTCTCTTCGTCGTAGTAACAGCGCGTCTTTTCTTCACCATCGGGCGAGTGGTGCGAATAGATGCCATACTTCGAAGCCCCGTGTGATTCAATCTCCAGTTTCAACTCCACCGTATCTGCAGTGAGGTTCTTCAGTGCGTCATTGACGAGGCTGGGCTGTGCATCTTTCATTTCCAAGCATTTCTCCGAGCGAGCTGATTTCATCTCTCGAATTGGCGCGATACCTAACTGTCCGTCGTCGCGTAGCGCCAACTCTATCGGCATCCCTGTGTTGTGCGCCCAGCCCGAGTCGTGCCACAGTTGTTCTCTCCGGTAATCTTGTGCAATCGTGAAAAGAATAGACCGGCCCGTGTGCGGATCGACGAACCCGCTCGGCCCCGTGAAGTGTGAATTACCCTCGTCGATGAGACGTGGCTCCATGTGGTCGCGGGTGAAACTGCACGTGCCCGCATCCCATTCGCCGATCCAGTAGAATACCTCCGTATCGCCGCCCTGTGGATTGATACAGAGGATGTGTTTTTCAACGCCGGAACCGTCCGTTCCGACAGGAAGTAACACGGGAAGCTCCCACGCGTCTCCGAGGTATGGATAGGCTGAGGGATCGTCTAACTGGAGCGCTCGGCCTTCGTAACTCCAGTTGATGCAGTCCGTCGAGCGGAACGCAAGCACAGTTCCACCGTTGTCGTTTTTCAGTCCAGACCCGACCAGACAGTACCACTTCCCGTTCTCCTGCCAGACGTGGGGGTCTCGGAACTGGTTCTTCCGGAGGCCAGGGTCGTCGGGCTGCTGCATGACAACTCCTTCTTTGTTCCAGTTAGTGAGCGTTGAGTCGCTGTCGGTGGGGTAAGTCGATGCGGCCGTCGCAATCGCTTGGTCGTCGGTGCCTTCGGTGACGCCCGCCGTGTAGAGCAGTCTCGGGTATCCATCTGCGTCGATAGTGGCGTCGCCCGACCAACAGCCGGCTGGGTCGATACCTTCCTCGGGTCGAAGCGCTTCTTCGACCGGATTCCAGTGGACCATATCGTCGCTCACCCAGTGACCCCAGTGGATCTGTCTCCAGTACGATCCCTTTGGGTTGTGCTGGTAGAACAGGTGGTACTTCCCGTCGAAGTACAGCGGGGCATGTGGCTCGTTCATCCAGTGAGTCGGAGCGATCGCGTGATACTCCGGGCGGAACGAATCGTCGTCGTACTGAGCGGGGTTGACCGTTAGCTCCTGATACCCCGTTGCGGGCATACCGTCCTCCTCGGAATCATATTTCTTGCTCACGTCTGCACTGCTCAGGGCCGTGGCGTAGGTTTCGATCTCGCTGACCGCGCCGTTGAACATGTTCTGTTTCCATATCTTACCGTCCCCGTCTTCACCGATATAATCCATCTGTGCGTTTCGACCCACTTTGAGCGGAACAGCCGCCGGAGTTATCGTACCGGTTGGTGTCGTTGTTTCGGCAACGAGCGCCCCGTTTTTATAGAGACGAAGCGACCCCGAATCTCCGTCGAAAACGCCGACGAGATGGTTCCACTTGTAGACATCAACCGTCTCACTGCTCTCCACCCACACCTCGTGCCATTCGTCCCCCGTTCCGACTTGGAACGTCCAGTATCCGAAGTCGTCGACTCCGAAGGTGAACCCGGAATGTGCTCCTCGGTCACATTTTTCGATGATTGGGTCGATATGCGGTGATTCGGAACCGTGAGAGCGGGGCGCAATCCACGTCGCTACTGTCAATGTCGGTGATTCCTGATTGAACTCTGCCACAAGCTCAGACGGTGCCCAACTCGCCCACGAGGTGTACCCGTCGAAGAGGAGGCTATGTCTGGCCGCCCCGTTGAACCACAGCGGGTCGTCATCACTCTTGTACGCGACGTGTTTTGAATATCCACCGACCGTTTCAGTGACGCGATCTCCAGTTCCCCTATCGAACGGCCAACTACCGATTGATGTTGACGAATCTGAGGCCGTTGCGGTACCGCTGAGCGTGTTTCCACTGCTCGCTGTGCCAACACTGATACCGAGTAGTTTCAGCCAGCTTCGTCGAGTGATACCGCTTCCATCGTCCGTGTCCCTTGGTGCCATGTGACTATCCACTCGCTACCAATTTAATCATTATCCATATAAGTTTATTCATAGTATTTCATACGGGTGGGTAGAACCAGTACGAATTCCTCGTTCGGCGTTTAACATATTCGTTCAAAAGTAATTATGGTTCTTCTCGGCGGATCAGATACTGTTAGCTAGGCTGAGTGCCACTGTCAATTCGGCCAACTAGGAACATTTGTGAGTGACCATTCTGGGTTTGATTGTCATTGCGAATGAATAAATCTGATCTGAGTTTTTTCGCTCACTGTGAAGATTGGACAGCTACTCAAATAAATAAATCACGGCCGTTTCGTGCTTAACTAATTCATCCGTCTGTAGACGATACCCCCGATCCACACATATAGCATTACGAATATAGGTTTGTAATAGATATCTTCGATTATTATGGTGGCTGTAATCATTCAATGAATGAACTTCTCACTAGCATTTTTATCACCGGCACAATAGCAGTTAGTGACGTGTGGACCGAGCGCAGTTTCGACTGATAGCACTTCAATTCAAAATCAAAATCCACCCGATTCGCCCATTACGACATTCCGTGCCGTTCATTAATTGTTCAATTTATATATGTTCTATAACGGTTGTATCGGCCAGAAGTTTATTCAACGCGTGGTAAATCAACCAACCTGTGGTATCAAACCAAGATAATTCGACGGGAACGAACAGAAGGCAGTTTCTAAAGACCAGTGCGGGCATAGGCCTTGCTGGCCTCGGCCTCTTGTCGACGAGTGGTTCTGTAGCTGCCGTCGAGACGAGCGACGCCGACCGGTGGACGCGCGCAGAGGCAGCGAACATCACGTTGACCAACGACACCACCGCACCGCTCATCCAAGAGAACTCCGAATCCATCTCCGACGACTACTGGATTTGGGACACGTGGCCGCTCCGGAACCGCGACGGTTCGATAGTCAAGATCAACGGCTGGCAGATCGTCTTCTCGCTAACTGCGCCCGATGACCTCGTTCCGGGTGCCCGCCACAACGAAGCGACTATCCGGTACTTCTACTCACGGGACGGCCAGTCGTGGCAAGAGGGTGGGCAGGCGTTCGAGGCACCGCTCGGCCACCATCAGTGGGCCGGGTCTGCGATGTACGACCAAGACGAAGAGCAGATCTACCACTTCTACACCGCCGTTAGCTCGTTCCCGGAGTTTCGACAGCGTCCCGCGCTCGCAATCGGTTCGTCTATCGAAACTGGTCCACAGGGCGTCGAGCTGACGGGTGAGCAAGAACACGTGATCATGGGCACGCCTGACGGTGAGCTGTATCAGACCCTGGAACAGTCCCGGGAACAAGGCATTGTTTACGCGTTCCGTGACCCCTGGTACTTCCAACACCCCGAGACAGGCGAGGACTTAGTCGTATTCGAGGCCAACACGCCGACGGGAAGCAAAGACCCTGGTAATCCCCAGAGCTTCAACGGGAACATCGGAGTCATGCGGGCCACGAACGACGAGTTGACCGAGTGGGAGCTGCTGCCGCCGGTACTGGAGGCGATTGGAACCAACCAGCAACTGGAGCGTCCGCACTTCGTCTTCAACGATGGGAAGTGGTATCTCTTTACCATCAGTCACAAGTTCACGTTTGCACCCGGACTCGAGGGTCCCGACGGCCTGTACGGGTTTGTGAGTGACTCAATGTACGGCGACTACGAACCGCTCAACGAGGGGGGACTAGTCATCGCGAATCCCGAAGAAGCGCCGTTCCAGGCCTATTCGTGGCTCGCGATGCCCCACGGCGACAACGCACTGGTAGAGAGCTTCGAGAACTTCCGGGGTCTCGATGACACCTCTCGCGGTTCCATCAGCCTCGATGAGGTCGGTTATCTCCCACCCGAAGAGCAGAAGGAACTCTTCGGTGGAACGCTCGCACCCAGTTTGAAACTCCAGCTTGACGGTGCCGAGACACGAATCGTCACGGAATTCAACGACGGCCACTTCTTGCCCTCGGGTGGTTCCTCGGGCAAAGGGCCGAAGCAATCACGCTGAGACTCCCGCGGATCGCGAGAACTGGTTCGGGTACTCCGTAGCCCCGTCCAGCTCGCTCAGGTTCGGTATCGGCTCCGGCGTCGATCCACGGGACGCTCGTGTTCAGCCGACCAGTGCCATCTCTACTAATTTTACTCTTCATATCAGTATAATATTATCTCTTAGAACATAGAAATATTTATCCATACGACCGTCCTACATCGAGTTGCAATGACGGAAGACAACTCCAAGCGTACGTTTGGGCGTCGTAAATTCCTCCAAACGACCGGTGCCCTCGGTGTCGCCGCTACAGTCGGTATCGGAGCAGCGAGCGGCTCCGCAGCAGCGGTCGAAGTGCAAGAGCCGGCTCAGTGGACCGAAGAGATGGTCAACGAGATTGAAGTCATGGACGAAAACACTGCTCCTTATCTGGACGAAGACCCGACCCAGATTGCCGAGAAAGCGGGGTACTGGGTATGGGACACGTGGCCGCTCCGGAACCGCGACGGCTCGATCGCAGTCATTGACGGGTATCAGATCATTTTCTCACTGGTTGCCGACAAGACCAGACCTGAGATCAACGTCCCTGGAGACCGCCACAACTACGCACGCGTCGGATACTTCTACTCGCGAACCGGCAAGAGCGAAGGGCCGAAGGGATGGCAGTTCGGCGGCGAAGTCTTCGACGAAGACGCCTTCCTCGGGAACCAGACGTGGGCCGGGTCTGCGATGTACGACCAAGACGAAGAGCAGATCTACCACTTCTACACCGCGGCGGAGGCGCTTCCCGAAGCACGTCAGCGCCTTGCCCTCGCGAAAGGTGCTACGATCGAAACCGGCCCGCAGGGCGTTCATATCACCGAGTCCGATTCCCACCACATCCTCGCCGAAGCCGACGGCGAGATGTACGAAAAGCTCGAAAACTCCAGTGGGATCATCACCGCGTTCCGCGACCCTTGGTACTTCACGCATCCCGAAACGGGCGAGGATTGGATGATTTTCGAGGGGAACACGCCGACGGCAAACGACGATCCCACCAGTCCGCTGAACTACAACGGTAACATCGGTGCGGCGAAGGCGATGAACGACGAGCTCACCGAGTGGAAGCTGATGCCGCCGATCTTCGAGGCGGTCGGTGTGAGCCAGCAGACTGAGCGGCCCCACTTCATCTTCCACGAGGACAAGTGGTACCTCTTCTTTATCACTCACGAGTTCACCTACGCGCCCCAGCTCTGGAGCGAGGGCGGTAGGTTCCGGAAGGAAGGTAAGCCGCCGGGTCCGGAAGCGCTTCACGGGTTCGCGGCTGACGGCCTCTACGACAGCGATATGGAACCGCTCAACGGGAGCAGTCTCGTTGTCGCGAACCCGGAGGAAGCGCCGTTCCAGACGTACTCGTGGCTCGCAATGCCGCACGGCGACGACAGTATCGTTGAGAGCTTCGTGAACTTCCAAGACGTCGATACGCTCGGACTGTACGGCGAAGAACTGAAGGAGGCGTTCGGGGGAACCCTCGCTCCGAGTCTCAAACTCCAGATCGACGGTACCGAGACGAGCGTCACGACAGAGCTCCAAGACGGGCAGTTCCCCGCGTCTGTCGGAGCGCGCTCCCGTGGCAACGGACCGAAATAGTTTACGCTAACTCGATTACGAGTCGATACTTGAATCGACGTAGATAGTGCTACTCAACCAACGCAGTATTTTTCTCTATGGTCATTGGCACTGGTTGTCTGGCGCTTCTGAAATAACCTACCTGAGGCAACGCCGAAGCAGGTTGCAGTCGACGAGACCGCTGTCAACATCAGTGGTGAGTTGTTCAGTTAGCATTGCCTGACGGGTCTGCCTGATACGAATTCAGACGTTGTGCTACAGCCCGATTTCTTCCAATTCCCAGACTTGCATCGCTTCGACGGTCACGTCCCCGTCTGCCCAGAGAGCCAATCCAGTCGCATCCGGTCGGGTAGGGTATACTCGGGTAGTAATACTTTTGCGTGATTGGACGTAGCATTCGATCATCGACTTATCGAGGAACAGGTGTAGTCTCAGGGTCCCCCCGTCCAGTTCGAACTCCCCACTGTGAACCAGCGAGCTTCGCTTCGCCAAGCCAGACCGAACGTCAACGTCACTGCTGTTCTCCTCGCGGTGGGCGTAGATGCGCTCACACTCCTCGTCGTAGTAGATAAGCGTCTGTTCTTCTCCGTGGGGACTCTTTCGAATCTCGATTCCATACTTCGATGCTCCGCCTGAGTCGATTTCGAGCGATATTTCCAGGATGTCTCCTGCAACTCCGGTTAGTTCCTCGTTGGCCGACCGCAAGGTTTGATCGGAAACGTTGACGAGTTCCGTTTGGCGCAGTGAGGCGAGTTCCTCGATTGGGTCGATTCCGAGTTGGTCGTCGTCGGTTAAGTACAACTCTAGCGGGAGTCCTCCGTTGTGCGCCCACCCGGCGTCGAAGTGGTCCTGCGGTCGTCGCTGATCCTGAGCGATGGTAAACAGGATGCAGCGGCCCGTCTTTGGATCCCGCATCGCACTCGGCCCCGTGAATCCGAAGTCGCCGTAGTCAATTCGTTGGGGGTCTTCAGTGTCAGGAACGAACCGATAGTCGTCTGCATCCCATTCGCCGAGCCAGTAGTACACCTCGATGTCGGCGCCCGCTCCAACCGGACTGATGATGAAGACGTACTTCTCGTCGCCGTCGCTGTCTTCCCCGAGTGAGAGGAGGATTGGGAGTTCCCAAACGGTCCCTAGCTCAGGGTATTGGTCATGGTCAGTCTCGAAGAGGTGGCCTTTGAATTGCCACTCCTCCAGCGTCTTCGATTCGTACACAAGAGCAGTCCCGCCACCGCCTCGTATCCCTGCACCGACGAGACAGAGCCACCGTCCGTCTTCACGCCAGATGTACGGGTCGCGGAAATCATTCTCCCGAAGCCCGATCCTGCGTGGTTTCTCAATAGTAACCTCGTTTGTCTTCTCCCACTCGACGAGTTCGGGGTCGGTAGTGTCTGCCGGTGTCGCAGTCGCCACGACTTGGTCCGGCGTGTTCGCCATGTTTCCCGCAGTGTAGAACAGAACCGGATCTCCATCCTCGTCGTACGTCGCGTTCCCTGACCAGATACCATCCGGATCGAGGTCAGTCGGTCCTGGTGAGAGTGCGATGGGGAGATGACGCCAGTGAACGAGATCGTCACTGACCCAATGTCCCCAGTGGATGTTCCCCCAGTACGGTCCCTTGGGGTTGTGCTGGTAGAACAGGTGATACTGCCCATCGTAGTACAGCGGCGCGTGGGGTTCGTTCATCCAGTGCCCGGGAGCGATAAGATGGAACTCGGGACGATGGTGATCGTCGCGGTACAGAGACGGGTCCAAACCGATCTCTTTGATTCCCGCTTTGGGCAACTCTCCATCGTGTTGTGAGCGAATTTGCTCGTAGTGCGAGGCAATCTGGTCCGTTGTCAACGCGTCCTCGTAGAGTGCCAGCTCGTCGATCAAGCCGTTGAACAGACCGACGTCGAAGACGCCACTGGCCGTCCCAGTCTGATTTTCCTGTTCGGTTGGTTTGTTGCTCTTGCCAATCAAGAGGGATACGTCCGCATAAGATATCGACCCTGGCTCACTGAGGTCTTTTGATGCAACTTTCACGCCATTAACGAACACCGACAGAGAGGAGTTGTCGCCATCGAAAACACCGACGATGTGTGACCACTCGTATGTTGGGACACACCGAGAATCGGTCGACACCTCGGCGGTATTACAACCCAACCCGACTCGGAACGAACACGACCCATGTGGACCGAGTCCGAATTCGAACCCCTGGTCTTTCCAGAGTGCGTGTTGGCTGATGACGGCCTCTAACCGGTCAGTTCCGTGACTGCCGTGTGATCGAGGTGCGACCCATGCCTCGACCGACAGCTGGTCAGTGGTGGCACCAACGTTGTCCAGAGTTGTTTCGATACTGGTCGAATATCCATCGAAGAGAAGACAGGAATTCTGAACACCGTCACGCCACTGAACAGTATTGGGCTTGTCCTTCGTCTCAACGGCCACGGACGTAATAGTAGCAGTCGCCCCAGAGATAGTTTCTGAGACAGTTGTCCCAGATCCCTCGTCGAACGACCATCGGGCGACCGGAGTTGCCCGCGTGTGAGCGTCACTATTGCCTGGCATACCTAAGCCTTCGCGGAGGTTCCCCTAATAGATAAGCATTAACGGAGGATCGAAAGCTCTAGCTGTGCTTCGACATTCGTGTTCACTGGTGTGATGAAGTCGGAGATTCAAACTGCGCCCCAACTGACGACCCTGCCTAATGTTCCGTTGTACTGTGAAGCTCAGCATTGCCACAATCACGTGTTGTGCATCTCTATTGTACTGGGACAATCTAAATTCACTCAGAATCAGATTTCTCGCACGGTGTGGAGTGGTTGGTGATTCGCCCCAGGATGATTGTACACTGACTACGAGAAATAAAGAGCCACCGTACAACTGTAACTGCGACTGAGCTCAGACCAATAGTTTCTCGATCTGAGCACGGCGGACTCGTACTGAACGTACAACGTACGAATCGGTACTCCATGGGAGTGAGTTACAAGATTAAGACTGTAATGGATGATGCTGTTGGTGATCGCAGTCGCTGGCATAGTTTGAACAAACCATTACGTTGCACGGATGTGATTGATCGATCTCATTGTGGGGCCTTCTCCGAGGAGCGCAGACGACTTCCTTTACTGAGTGAAACGTATTGACAGAGAAAATACACCACTCCGATTAATCAATTATTGAACGAAAATAGGATATCGAAGGGGTAGAACAGCCGTTTTGAACGGTGCTCCATACTTTTCACAGTAGCAGTTAACGACCTTAGCAATCATGAAGAATACGCTTTCATAGATGGTGTGAAAAATCCATGTCTCATTCTATACACACTAATCACCTCTTAGCGGCCCTCCAGATTCTCTGATTGTTCGTGCGTTCGGCATCGATACAGAATGTAGCTAATTGGAATCAACACCGCGGTGAAGATCATGAGATCGATTTTAATCAGGATACCTGCCGCCGAGTTTGGGTCGACGAAAGGGAACGTGACAATGGAGACGAACAACAGGAGTACTGCGATTACTAGCATCAGGAAGAATTGTGGTTTGAGGTCACACAACGACTCCCAGACGTTGTCCGGTATTCGAGGCATACTTCCTGTGTGCTTGCCCTCCCTCCATAAATGTGGCCCGAGAGCGCGAGACCATATGCAAAACAGGACTGTTACCACGTTATTTTTCCGAGAAGACGTCACCATCATAAATTATAAGTAATGTGCCTCAATATTCCGTTGGTATGGTGAAGCATGACAGCAGCGAAGAGACTAGTGGTGGGTTTGCCCATCGCCGACAAATCCTGAAAGGACTCGCGACAGCAGGTATCGCTGGGTTGGCGGGATGTAGTACAGATGGTGGTAGGATCACCACTAGCGACGGGGGTAGCGGAGGTGGTGACAACAGTGGTTCCGGGACAGCCACTCAAACGGGTGCGGAACCACGGGACAAATACCTGAGTGTACAGATGAACACCCGACCCGATCAAGTCAACTACAATCCGTTCGGAAAGCAGGCAATGGGGCCGCTCGCCAAGATCGTCTTCGAGATTGGCGCCAAGTGGTACCCCGACGAGGAGAAGTGGGTCCCCTTGCTCATTGAAGGCTGGGAGTATCCTTCGACCATCGCACAAGGAGAGACTGTCCAGTTCAACCTGCACTCGGACACAACCTGGGTCAACGGTGATCCGTACACAGCACAGGACTTCGTTGGCCAGATGCACTGGCGGAAGGAGAACAACGACTCGGTCTGGGAGTTCATCGAAGGTGTCGAACAGACGGGCGATCATACCGTCGAAATGACCTTCGCACAGCAAATCGACACCCGACTGTTCGAGAACGCACTCATCGGGATGGGTGACGCTCCGACAGTGTGGAACTTCAAATACGACGTCTACAGCGACTACCTTGAGCGGCTTCAAGACGCCTCTGGAAGCAAGGAGCGTAATGCCATCCTCCAGGAAGTGTCGAACTTGAACTTCTCGCTCGACGAAGCAATGGAGAAAGGCCTCGCGAACGGCCCGTTCAAGCCAAAACAGGCCTCGGCGACCAAGCTCATCCTCGAAAAAAATGAAGACTACACGAATCCACACATCACGGCCGACGACTTGAACTTCAATCTCATCGAGGGACTGCCGATCGACTCTCCACAAAAGAAGCTTCGGTCGCTCCGGAACAACGAGGCCGACGCACTCCACAACACGGCCTTCACTTCAGCACAGAGCGATCAGGTCCCCGACCACTACGAGGGACTCACCTACTTCACCCACAGTGGGGGTGCGTTCTGTTTCAACTGCCGTCGCGAACCGTTCGACAACCGCAAAGTTCGGTGGGCACTGTCCAACGTTTGGCGAGCAGGACACGCAACACTCATGCAGAACCTCCCGCTCTCGGACAAGAACAAGGACACTGTCCCGTTTTCAGCAGGTATGTCTGGCCCACTCGTTGAGAAGTGGCTCGGTGACCGTAAGGACGACTACATGCACTTCGACGGAGGCACCGAACGTGCGGCCGAACTCCTCCGTGGCGAGGGATTCACCAAGGAGAACGGGACGTGGTACAAGCCCAACGGCGAGCAGTTCACGATCACGTTCAAGGGAGCGTCCTTCCACAGCAATCGAACACAGACCGGCGCTCAGTTGCTCACAGACTTTGGAATCGAGACCAAGGCATTGGTCCAAGAACCCACAACGTGGTTCAGTAAAACGACCGCGAACCGCGACTACGATATCACGAACTGGTGGGTCGGCCAGTCGGTCGCAATTCCGTACCAAGGTCTGTTCGGGACACTCGTCAACTCTGCGTGGGTGACCGCGTACCCGCTCGGAGTCGAGTCCGTTACACCGTGGGAAGGTGAGAGCACGAGCGAGTTCATCGTGAAAGTCCCACCCATCGGAGAGCCCGAGGGGGAACTCCGTGAAGTCAACATTAAGGAACGACTGTCGAAACTCGCAGCCGCCCAGACTGAAGAAGAGAAACGTTCGCATATCCAAGAGATTGCTTGGGTGTGGAACTGGATGGACACCTACTGGGGCCCGTGGCTGCTCTACCTCGCTTCTGAATACTACGACACCAACGATTGGCAGTGGAAGGATAAGGAAGACCCAATGATGCAGGCACCGACAGTGCAGGACTGGCCGCTCCGGCTTGGCTACCCCAAAGCGAAGACGAAATAATTCGAGACACACCCGCGGACCGTACGCACGACACTGAATCGATGAGAGAGACGATCATCCCGGAAACAACATCATTCCCTTGCACACACACCACACAATTTCACACGTGAATACAATGGACGACAACGGAACCAGCAGCTACACTGTTGGTTTTCTAACGACCGGAGAGAGTACCGTAGAACAGCAGCATGCACAGGCGTTCCTCGAATCGCTGGCGACCGTTGAAGCCGTCGCGTTCGACGCCGTTGAGTCAAAGAACGTCATCGACGAGTACGACCTGCTTTGGTGGCACCGGGACACCCCAGTCTCAGAAGAGACTATCTCTGCCGACGCCCTTTCGGCGCTCACTTCGTACGTCGAAGAAGGCGGAGGATTGTATCTGGGGTTGTACGCTCTCGATGCCGTCGATTCACTGGGAATTGACCCACATCCTCCGGACCAGATCGAATCGACATACGTCCCTAACCACACGTTCGGACAGCAACCAGCTGGTTTTCTCATCAAAGCGCGGTACGAGGAATCGACGGTCTTTGATGGGTTCTCTGCCCTCCGGGTCAACACACAACACTCACGAAAACAGAGCACACCGAGGCTTGCGTACCACAACCGCGTCCCACAAAATGGAGACGTACTGGCCAGTTGTGTCGTGGGTGGTGAAGACCGACCAGCCGAGAATTCGATTATTGCGTGGAGCCCAGGTCGCGGCCGAGTTCTTGGCGTCGGTCAGCACTTGGTGTTCTCAGAGCTTTCCGAACCCTACGAAGATACCGTCCGAACACTTGTTACGGGACTAGTCTCTCACCTCGGCGACTCTGAAGAGGAGGCGTTTAGTGGTCGCCCGAAGACGTCCGACGAACTCACAGAGATGCGGGTGGAACTGGAGGCAGATACCCACCAACCAACGTACCACTTCACGCCACCAGCGAACTGGATGAACGACCCCAACGGAATCGTCGAGTACGACGGCATCTACCATCTGTTCTACCAGTACAATCCCGCGGGACCGTACCATGGGTCGATTCACTGGGGGCACGCGACGAGCGACGACCTCGTCCACTGGGAAGACAGACCAGTGGCACTGGCACCCGACCTCGACGGTCCAGACAAAGACGGGTGCTGGTCAGGGTGTACCGTCTTGGACGACGGGCAGCCAACCGTCGTCTACACCGGTGGGAGTGGTGGAGACCAGACGCCATGTCTCGCACGTGCGACCGACGACTCGCTCGACGAATGGGAGAAGCATCCCGGTAACCCGGTCATCGAGGACATTCCCGAGGAACTCGGGATCCTATCAAACGACGAGTGGAATGCGGAGTTCCGCGACCACGACGTCTGGCAGGAAGACGGTACTTGGTACCACCTCATCGGAACTGGCCTTGAGGACGGTGGCGGTGCTGCTATCCTTTACACGTCCGATACACTCACCGAATGGGAACTCGTCGGCCCGCTTCTCGTCGGAGACAGACACGAAGACGGTCCGCTCTGGGAGTGTCCCGAACTCTTAGACTTCGGCGAGAGTCAGGTTCTACAGGTGTCGAATTACGACAAGGTGGTCTACTTTGTCGGGACGTTTGATGGCACGTCGTTCGACCGCCGCGCAGATGGGACACTTGACCATGGAAACTACTACGCCGCTCAGTCTATACCGCATGGTGAGGGCCAGTACCTGTCGTGGGGATGGATTCGCGAAGACCGTGACGGTGCGGCACAGTGGGACGCTGGGTGGTCTGGTGTGATGTCCCTGCCTCGTATCCTCTCGCTCGACGAAGCCGATACACTTCGCGTGCGGCCGACACCTGAAATCGAGGCACTCCGTGGACATCACCAATCGCTGCCGAAGCAGACACTATCTTCAGGGGACAGTGTCTGCCCGGAGACGTCCGGGTCGGCCTTAGAGATACAGGTGACTTTTGAACTCGGTGACGCCGAGGCGTTCGAACTTGTCGTCGGTGAATCTCCCGACGGTGCCGAACGGACACCCATCCGGTACAGCTGTGAAGACGAACTAGTGGTGGACCGGTCTGCATCCAGCGAGTCCACAGCACCCTCGTCGGACCCACAGTGTATCCCGTCTATTTCGGCGGACGATGGACTGGTCACGCTACACGTCTTCGTTGACGGGTCCGTGGTCGAACTCTTCGCTAACGAGCGTGAGAGTCTGAGTAGCCGTATCTACCCTACACGCGAGGATAGCACTGGAGTCTCGCTGAACGCCATCGGAGGAGACATAGCAATCCACACCGTTGACATCTGGGAACTGGACTCAGCGTTCTCACCCGACGATGGAAAACTAGCGTCCCAGCAGGCGTCACCCACAAACAGCGGGATGGACTGATCATGGTCCACTGTTCGACAGCAGTAGCGGCAATGGAGAGTGGCCCGGCAGGCCAGGGAAAACTCCCTGTCGGCTCTCGTTGTGTCACCGGGGCCACCAGTAATTTTATAGTATGGTATATGAACGATTTGGACGTCCGAAGAGAGTCACAGAAGGCGTGAAAAATCCGAGCAAGACAGGAATCCATGAACTATTACGTAAAGCGGTTAGGACGGTCACTACTCACCCTAGTGTTAGTTATTACAATCACCTTCGGGTTGACGCGGTTGATGCCCGGGGGTCCGGTTGAGTACATGCGGGCACAACTGCGAGCCCAGAACCCCAATCTCTCGACAGAAGAGATCAACCAGATGGTGCAGGCGTACGTCGGTGTCAAACCCGACGAACCGCTACCGATGCAGTATCTCAACTACCTCGTGCAGGTGTTGCAGGGAGACCTCGGCCGGTCGACCTTCTATGACCAGCCGGTGGCATCGATCTATGCAAACGCCATCCCGTGGACATTGTTCGTCCTCGGGACGGCACTGATAGTGACATTCGTCATTTCGGTCACGCTTGGTGCCCTCTTGGCGTATAAAGAAGGAAGCAGGGTCGATACGGTGGTTAGTTCGATTTCGGTTATCATGAATTCGGTTCCGTACTACATCGCTGCCATCGTGCTCATCGCCGTGTTCGTCACGTGGCTCGGGTGGTTTCCTCTGTCGGGGCGGAGCAGTATCGACATCGCGCCAGGATTCAACATCCCGTTCATCTTGGACGTCACCAAACATGCGGTCCTACCGATGCTCTCGGTCATTCTGACAGGCTTTGGAGCACAGACCCTCGGAATGCGCGGGAACAGCGTTCGTGTCCTTGGCGAGGACTACATTCGTGTCGCTCAGCTTCGCATGTTGCCCACTCACCGGATCGCCATGCGGTACGTCGCACGAAACGCGATCCTCCCGATCTACACTGGGTTTATCATCCAGATCGCGTTCGTTCTCGGCGGCTCGGTCATCCTCGAAGAGATCTTCCGATATCCTGGTGTCGGTTTCTACTTCTTTAACGGCATCAGTTCCCGTGACTACCCACTGATGATGGGTGGCTTCCTGCTGATCTCGGTGGCCGTCGTTCTTGCCGTGCTCATCGCTGACCTGACGTACGGAATACTCGACCCACGTGCGAGCTCTGGAGGTGGCGACAGTGAAGCGTACTGACGACCCCGCTGTCCACGACTCGGACACGGCTCGAACCGACGGTGGTACACCGGAGATACCACTGACCAGTGTCTCGGCCGAAGACGTGACGCGGACGGACCGTCTCGAAGACTACCTCGCACAGCGCTACGAGACGTTCCTGCTCGCGTGGTCTGACTGGCGGTTTAAGCTTGGGCTGCTCGTCGTCGTCACCTTCGTCCTGATGGGGACTGTCGGTGTGATGCTCGTTCCCAAACCGGCGTACTCTGATGGCGGCAAATGGGATGCTCCGTTCGCGGGAACCGAGAACCTGCTCGGGACGAATCAGTTCGGGCAGGACATCCTGGCGATGCTTATCCATGCGACACCCGCGATGCTCCTGATGATCATCGGTGGTGCCGTTTTTGCCACCGGTATCGGTGCACTCGTTGGGATCGTGTCCGGCTACAAAGGTGGCCGCCTCGACGAGGTTCTGATGACGATCTCTGATACGGCGATGATGCTTCCAGGCCTCCCGCTCATCATTGTCATCGGCGCGATCTGGGAACCCACTAACCCGTTCATCGTCGGTATTCTGGTGTCGATTAACGCCTGGGCGGGGACAGCACGTGGGCTCCGTTCTCAGGTTCTCACAATTCGTGAGGAGTCCTACGTCGAAGCTTCACGGGTGATGGGTGTCTCTACACCTTCCATCCTCAGAAAGGACATCACACCTCAACTCCTGCCACTGATCCTCGTGAACTTCGTGATGTCGGGTCGAGGTGTCATCTTCAACTCTGTTGCACTCTACTTCCTGGGTGTCCTGCCGGTCCAAAACGTGAACTGGGGCGTGATGCTTCAGCAAGCGTACGAAGCAGGGGCTGTTACGTCGCCCACCCTGTTCTACACCATCTTGTTCCCGTTGTTGACCATCGTCATCCTCTCGTGGGGTATGATCATGCTCTCACAGGGACTTGACAGGGTTGTCAACGTCCGCGTACGTGCCCGCCACGAAGGGGGACCACAGGAATGACGGGCGAAATCGTTCACAGACAGCTAGCGACTTCGGAGGAAAGTCATGAGTAAAACAATCCAGCACGAGAGAGAATCGGACATGAACGAGGAGACAATCCTCGAGATACGGAACGCATCGGTCACGTTCGACATGGACCGGGGGACCTCTCGGGTCCTCAACGACGTGTCGGTAGACGTGAAACGAAACGAAATTCTCGGTATCGTCGGCGAATCCGGAAGCGGAAAGTCAATGTTTGCCGACTCGATGCTGAACGCCGTCGTCGAACCCGGAAACCTCTCGGGGGAAATCATCTACCACCCGGAAGACGGTCAGCCAGTTGACCTTGCGAACGCAGACAGGGAGACGATGGAGAAGTATCGCTGGAAAGAGGTCTCAATGGTGTTCCAGGGGGCGATGAGTTCCTTCAATCCCACTCAGAAAATCAAGGACCACTTCACCGAGACGATCAAGGCTCACGGCCACAGCCTCAGTGAGGGCATGGCACACGCACGATCGCTCCTCACAAAGCTCCACCTCGACCCCGAACGAGTGCTGACGTCGTATCCACACGAACTCTCTGGTGGGATGCAACAACGAGCACTCATCGCGCTCTCGCTCGTGTTGAAGCCTCGCGTTCTCGTGATGGACGAACCAACGGCGGCACTTGACCTGCTCATGCAGCGGTCGATTCTCGGACTCCTCGCCGAACTTCAAGAAGAGTACGGGCTGACGGTCGTTTTCATCACGCACGACCTGCCGCTCGTTGCTGGACTGGCAGACCGTATCGGCGTTATGTATGCCTTCGAGTTAGCCGAGATTGGCCCCGCAGACCAGATGCTCGAGAACCCCGCTCACCCGTACACACGAGACTTGCTCAATGCGGTGCCGAACCTGAACACGCCGCTCGACGAGATGAAACCGATTGAAGGGTCCAGTCCTGACCCAGTAAACGATCACACTGGCTGCCAGTACGCCTCACGCTGTTCGCTCGCCACCAGTAAGTGTCACTCGACCGACCCTCCGTTCGAACAGGCGGGCGATGATCACGAGACAGCCTGTTTCCACTGGGAGCGAGCACGCGAGGAGATTCCGATGGCGATACACGACGACGTTCCCGCCTCCGACTTCGAGGTTCAAGGGAAGCAGTCGGTAGAACCAGTCGTCACCCTCGACGATGTCGACGTCCACTTCGAAAACAAAGGTGGATTCCTCTCGCAACTCCGTGGCGAATCCGAGACGGTGTACGCGGTCAACGACATCGACCTCGATATCTACGAGAACGACGTTGTTGCCCTCATCGGCGAGTCTGGCTGTGGGAAGAGTACGCTCGGAAAGACGGCGATTGGTATCCAACGACCAACCGACGGGTCGCTTGACTATCGGGGACAAGATGTCTGGGAGACCAGAGACGGGGGGAGCGGAGACATCTCTTTCAATGAGATACGCCAGTCACTCCAGCTTATCCATCAGGACCCCGGAAGTTCGTTGAACCCGAACATGAGTGTTGCAAAGGTACTCGCAGAGCCGCTCAAGCAGGCGCAGTCTGACCTCTCGTTCAAGGACCGTCGTGAGCGTATCCTCGGAATGCTGGAGTACGTCGGGTTGACGCCGGCGAAGGATTACGCCGAGCGCTACCCCCACCAACTCTCCGGTGGCGAGAAGCAGCGGGTGGCTCTCATCCGAGCGCTGTTCATGAATCCTGACCTCATCTTCGCTGACGAAGCCGTCTCAGCGCTAGACGTCTCGCTGCGTGTGGAGATGATGGATCTGATGCTCGAACTTCAGGACCGGTTCAACACCTCGTACCTGTTCATCTCGCACAACCTGGAGAACGCCCGCTACCTCGCGGGCAAGACCGATGGACGTATCGGTGTCATGTACCTCGGGAATATCGTCGAAATCGGTCCCGCAGAAGAGATGATTACTAACCCGAAACATCCCTACACGAAGGTTCTCCGGTGGTCGACGACCGACGTCGACCCCAACGAAGACGCCGAGGAGCCGCCGATCCGGGGCATCGACATCCCCGACCCGGTCGACCCGCCGAGCGGGTGCCCGTTCCAGACGCGCTGTCCGAAGGCCCGTGAGCATTGTACGAAGGAAGTACCGTCACTTGAGGCGAGCAATGTAGACGGCCACTCAGTCGCGTGTTTCCGTGAGCAGGATGGCGACCATCCGTACTGGGACAGCGAGCCAGTTGAGGAAGTCGATCTCGAGACTGACATCTTCGGCCCCGACCTCCCGCCGGCAGCACGTCCCGAGACCGAGACGGGGTCCGGTAGCCAAGCAGTAGACGACTAACGACGCCGCCCGGCTCTGTTTCGGGGCATCCAAAACCTCCCGAACAGATACGCTGTGCCCTTTCTCAGGTCGTAGTGTGTCTGTACTCCTCCGGTTTAAACTACACGTGGTAGTTCGGGGGCATCGGTGGTACCGTGGTCTCCCGTCGATTGTATCACCTGCAGGACGAAGAACTGAACGTTCCGTGACGTAGGGATTCAGCGTGAAACTCGGAGAACTCTTCGGCATTCCCTTTGGCGTCTCAGTATGTGTGATCAGGGCCTCGACGTATCGGTGTCTGTTGCTGAGATTGAGCGGCTCGAAACACCAATTGGGCCAACGTGGTCGTCATTGCTTGCGTAACATGGTTGGACCGACTTCGGCACGACTGACTGGTTAAATGTTACTGGTCTCGCTGGAGTGCTGCGACGGCATCTCTGTCTGGGAGTGCTTCCATTGCCCCATGAGCGGTCGTTGCTGTCGCTGCGACGGCGTTTGCGAAACTCAGCGCTTCTTCGAGCCTCTGTCCTTCGACGAGTGCTGCAATACAGCCTGCAGTGAAGGCGTCACCTGCACCCGTTGTGTCCACTTGGTCGACCTCGTAGCCACCGTGTCTCACTGACGTACCGCTGTCAGTCCATGGTGCCAAGTCAGTCGTCGATGCAAACGAACCCTCACTACCGAGTGTAATCAGAGCAGTGTGAGGCCCATGTTCGAGAATGTGCGCCGCTAGTTCATCTGCGTCACCCCCGACGCCCATCTCTGCCATGTCCTCGGGCGTGGCCTTCACTACGTCGGCGTACTCGAACGCTTGATACATGGAGTCTGTATAATCGAAGTCAGTCCACCGCTCTGGACGCGCGTTCGGGTCAAATGAGACCGTAGAGCCAGACTCTGAAGCCCTCCGTACGAGGTCAAAAATCGCGTCACGGCTGGGTTCCGCATCGAGTGAGAGCCCGTCGAAGTGAACCCACGATATCGATTCCAGTGTCTCGTCCGCTACTGTCCCCGGTTGAAACCGCGTCTCAGCGGCATTACCGTGGTAGAACGTAAACTCGCGTTCTGCGTCTTCGCCAAGGTTGACGAACGCTAGACCGGTCTTGGCGCCTTCATCTCGTTCGATGAAGTCCATCGGAAGTCCCACGGACTCGAGCGTCTCAGCGAGGAAGTCGCCGAACGGACCACTACCAAGCCGAGTCCAGAACAGTGGCGTCTCCTCTAAGTGTGATAATGCAACAGCGACGTTTGCAGGAGCACCGCCTGCACAACGAGTGAACTCTCCGACACGCGCCAGTTCTCCGGTCTCTGTAGGGAGAAAGTCAATTATCGTCTCCCCAGCCACGAGTACATCGGTCATGATTCATTCAACAGTGCGGGGGAAGTTGAAACTATAGGAGTTGGCGTGATTTTCTATCAGACTATTTCGTATGGCGACTGCCAATCAGTGGGCAATTTAATGTAGTATGAGGCCACACAGTTATTCACACACATGGCAACTACCGAGTCATTCGACAGTAACACGGATTCGAGAGTGTTGTCCGCCCTCTCAGGATACACCCCAATTCTGTATTTTATTGGGTCCGTTCTCGGCATCCTGTTTTTAGGATACGCCGTCGACATCTTGGCCGGACCGCTGAACGAATCCACGATACTTGCACATCAGATATCTGGCTTGCTAGCGGCTGTCGCACTTGTCCTCGCCATCTGCGGCGTCTTAGTGGGTGTGCTGTGGGGAGGCCTGTTCATCTCGAAGCGATAAGGTGTGAACGCCACGCACTCCTGAAAAATGGACAAAAAAACACCTGTATAAGTCGTAGTTGATTCTTATAGTGCGCTGAGGTCGTCGTGCGCAGACAGATATGAGCGGAGCTCTTCCACATCTGGAACCGATTGATGTTGTTTGTAGTATCCACTCAAGGCGGTTGCGAGTGCTAATGAGCTCTTCTCGGTGAGTCCTTCGGTCAACCCGATAGCGAACCCTGCGGTAAAGTGGTCCTCAACAGTCCCCTCTTCTGCCGGTTGCGCAGTCCGCGGTAAGAGAATCTTGTGTGGGTCGCCCCCGGCCGCGAGGACAGACTCGCGGGTCGTTGTGATCGCAACGCGCGAGACGTCGAGTGTGCGACGGAGCTCAGTAGCCATGGTTGGGAGCGCTCGCTGACGACGAGTGTCAGTCTCGTCGAGGAATACCGCTCCGAGATGCTCTGCATCGTCTCGGGTCGCCACGACAGTCACATCTGCAACATCGTTGAGAGCGCTTAGTGAGTCGATATCCGAACGAAGTGTTGTCTCTCGGAGATGGGCGACACTCGAGATTGGAATGAGAAACTCTTTCGGCGGGTTCGAGAGTTGTGGGTACACTTGCTCTCGAAAGCCTTCCCAGATTGTCGAAATTTGTGGAAACAGCGCCCAGCCACCAATGCTTACGACATCTGTCCCTTCGAGGTAGTCGACCATGTCATCTAGAGGGACGTACTCACAGAGAGTTTCCCAATTGAGTGCTCGGTGGGTTCGGGAATCTGTGAACAGAACCTTTCCATCACCAAACTGGAGGTATTCGGTCGAAGTTGGTTGCCCGAGGCTCAGTAGGGTGGCGTCAGTGAACGTCTCAGAGAACTCCTCTCTGACCGGTTGACCAAAGTAGCCGATGAGTTGGACGTCGTATCCAATAGCCTCCATGGTGCGCCCTGCATGCGCTGTGTGGCCGCCAGGGACTCTCTCACTTTCTGCCCACTCGAACTGGAGCGTTCGATCAGAGAGCGCCGCGCGGGTGAACATCTCACGGACGGTGTCGAATTCACCAATCTCCTCGTACATCCGCTGGCTCTTACGCTCACCCACGAGCGTCCGTATGTGGTCAGTGTATCCATCGAAGCCAACGACGACATTAGCCGGAGAGAGGTGCGTGGGTAATTCTTCTAAACACGCCTGAAACGATGCTGCTGTCTCCTCACGGAGCGCTTCGATAGTCCGATCGTCTCTCTCTTCGAGAGAGATTTGATGCGCTTTGAAATCCTCGCCTTCGGATTTCCAGTCACCCACGGTCACGCGCTTGGTATCACTACCATCACCGACCCCGACATCTAGTTCGACGTAGGCGACATCATCATACTCGGAATACGTGAATCCGGCGAGAACGCCAGTTTTAGTGACTTGGTCTCCGGAGAGATTATCGTAGCCGTCGAATGTGACCGCGAGTGATTCGAGCGGAACGTCTTTTGCGAGCATCTGCAGGTCAGCAAGACAGTCTCTGAGCCGGAAGTACTGCGTCGGAAGTGATGGTGTACTTTCGTCAGCTTCAGACGTAACGGAGGTAGCCAATGGCCAGATAGAATCAGAGAGGAACCGATCGAACAGGAACGCGAGTTCAGAGTCGGTTACGTAGAATCCTTCCTGCTCACCGCTCCCAGAGACAAGTGGCTTTGGCCAGAAAAACCCGCTATTCCGGTCGATGGTGAGAACGAACGGCTCACTCCGTGACGTTCCACGGATGTGATTCGTCACCTGCTCAATCTGGTCACTCCTGAAGATTGAACCGGCATCAAGCGTCTCTGGATTAACATCCGAGACCACTACCCGGACCTGGACATCGCCCATAGCCAATAGGTCATCTTCGAACTGTCGCAACCGGTCCGGTGATGCCAGCAAAAAAACCGTGTTCTCAGCTGCTGCAAACAGTTCTGAGACGTATTTTTCGATCGTGGAAATGTTCTTGAACTGTGCCACGCCGCTTTCAATGTCGGAGACTGTTTTGTGGAGTTCGTCAAGCCGGTCTTGAACACGTCTGATCTGCGTTTGGATCGGTCCGAGTGTCTTGTTGGGTTCGACTGCGTACGCCTTTTTCGGATAACTGTCGTCGAGTTCGATGAATCCCTCACTGCGGAGTGTGTCGACAATGTCATACACTCTCTGTTTCGGAACACCACTCGTCTCTGCTATCTCTTTCATTGACTGCTTGCCATTTCTAACAAGTGAAAGGTAGACGAATGATTCGTACTCCGACATATCTACATTTCGCTGTAGGGACTCTCTGATGGCAGGCTCATCCATCTTTCCCGGATCGCTCATATCAACACTTCTCACTTCCATTGGCATAGTATTTTGTGGCACATCGCATGGTAAATTCACTAGGCGCGGGAAAATTCTCACTCCAGTAGGCTGAGAGACTACTCATGTCGTGCATTCATCTTGTCGTAGGAGTTGCAACGATTACTGTGAATCGCCGATTGAGTGGTCATGTCCCTATTTTTCAGGAGGAATAAACGCTTATGTTGGTTGCGAACCGACCGGTTATATGGAAAATGCGCTCGTTGTCGTAGAGGATACTATCGACAGCAAAGAACTCGTCCGTGAAGCCGCTTCATTCGCAGCAGCCGAAGAAGCCACGCTATATCTCTTCGTGATGGTTTCGAAGGACGAACTCGAACGCACAGTCTCGACGCTCGAACGAATTGGTGAAGTGGAAAACACTTCTTATGGTCCAGATACCGCCCTCGGAGGTGCAACCGCGTTCCTAGAAGAAGTCGCAAACGAGGCACTCAATGATAGCGACGTTGAGTACGAACGTGTCTGCTCGGTGGTCGACGACACAGACCGTTCGACTGCAGCTATCCAAGCTGCGAACGAGAACGACTGTGATCACGTCTTTACGACCGGAAGTAAGCGCTCACCGACAGGCAAGGCACTCTTCGGCGACTTCGTCCAATCGCTCATCCTCTCGTTTGATGGACGGGTCACGGTTGACCTGCAGTAGCGTTTTTATCGCATTTCAGAGTTCTTGTACCATCGGGAACCACCACATCAACGGCTCTGTTGAAATCCTTTAGCGTTGACCTCGATGAGCGTAACTCTTCCCACCGGTTTTCGTAGAACCGATGTGAAATTGCATTTCACCGAATCGCAAGACTGAAAGAGGTTTCAACAGAGCCGTATCAGTATATCTGTTAAAAAAGGGCCATATATCAAAGCTATCCTCCGAAACTGTGGGTCGGCCAGTATCAGAAATTGATATAGCGACATGCGATTCATCATCCAAACTCGCAGACTCACCGACATTTTGCTAATCCTCGTTGTCTCTGCGGGACAATGAGGTAATTGGGAATGTAAGAAATATACTATTATTGCGCTACCTCCGAACTCTTTGGTCCTTAGAATGGGCTACCAGGGAAGCGACGCTCGTTCTCTTGGTCAACAAACCTCCCAGCGGATTCCTAGTTCGGACCGTGACCGACTGCCAGTCGTCGGTTTTCGTGCCTACTGCTGTAAGCGCTGTTTCTTGGCTAGTCGAACGTCATCCCGTAGCCCCATTCTTCGAGGCACTCTTCTGTCTCATCGAGGTGCTGCAAGCCGACCTTCATGAGCGCTTCACGGAGGTCGGTGAGCGAGACGTTTTCTTCGAAGCGGTCTTCGAACTCCCGGAGGGCGTCACGTTCTGCGACTTTTGTCTCCTTCTGTAAGAACAGCGGGACGCGGTCACGACCGTCTTGGACGCCATCACGGCGGAATTTGTATGGTATCTGGAGTTGCTGGCGAGACTGTTGGGTGTCCGCGTCCTCGGCTTGGTTCGACTCCGATTCTCCACCCTGTTCGGGCGCTGGTTCCTGCGTTTGGGCCCCTGTCTCGGCCGTCGGTTCAGTCGACGAGTCATCCGCAAACGGGTCTTCCCCAGCTCCTTTCTTCATCCCAGTCATGCCGTCACCACCTCGTGGTCAACGTCACCCGGTTCCGGGGGATTTGGCGCCTCAATTCCAACCTGTTCTTCGAGATGTCTCGCGATGCGGTCGAACTGGGCAAGCGTCTCAATTTCGTAGTCACGGCGACGATCACGATGTTCACGGACGTATTTGAACGCCGAGCACTGTTCCATCCAGCACCCCTCCATCAGGGAGGCACGCTCGCTGATGATCTCTGGGATCGGATAGTCGATTTCAGCTAGTACCTGCCGTTGGTCACGTGTGTTTTTGAATCCGGTTGGCACAGCGGCGAGCACACCAACGTCAATCTCGAGCTGGTCTTCAAACCCGGCGACGAGGGCTTCAAGCCCCTCAACTGCTGCACGGCCCTTTGCGCTTGGTTCGACGGGGATGACAAGCGACCGCGTCGCGTGAATCGCGTTGTAGAGGTGTGGCCCTTCAGTTGCTGGTGGGTCACAGATCAGTACATCGTACTCCTCTGGGACACCGGCCTCGCGGAGCACACGGAGTAACTGTGCGTGCATCCCGAATGCTTCGCCCATGGCCTCCGCCTGGTCTTTCTCTCGCTGGAGAAAATCGGCTAAATCTGAGAGCATGTTGTGCTCCGGAACGATGTCGACACCTTCGACGGTCCGAATGAGATCGTCAAAGTCGCCGTTGGGGCGTCGAATCATATGCCGGACAATGTTATCGACTGAATCCGTCCGCTGGTCGTCAACCCCGAAGAGACGTGAAAGATCGCCGTCTTGTGGGTCAAGTGGAACGACGAGCGGTTTCAACCCTGCCCGAGCGTGCGCAACCGCCAGGTTTGCTGCGGTGGTTGTCTTCCCGACCCCACCTGCTTCGCTGTAGGTCGAATATGTGAGCATACTGTGTTCATGATGAACCACCATCTTGAATCTTCTGTGCATGCACTCATTGTGTCCAATAGGGACATTTATTCGTTGTGTTCAGCAATGAATGTACACAATGAACAAACAGACTGAATACATCTGATGAACAAACACAACGAACGTCATGGCTGGGTGAGACTATGCTCATCCATGATTACAGCGGTCTGCGGAGAAATCTGATTTAGTGAATAAAGGTAATGAACACAATTCATGAATGTATGTGGTGGGTACTCCGCCTGGCCAAACCTCTTTGCTGTGACACCACGTAGCTACTACTGGAGACAATCTGTGTCACACTCGTCTCCACAACTCCCCCATGACGACTGATTCGACGATACTTGGCCGGTGTCCTGACTGCGGTGACGAACTTGCACCGCATCAATCGCTGATTGAGTTTGAAGAAGCAGATGGTACAACCGGCGTGTTCGCGGAATGCTACTCGTGTGATGACGTCGTTCGACCAGAGTGACCCCTGCTCTTTGTTGCAGAAACCGACTTTCACACATCGATGATGAGGGGTGCGATATGTCTGAGAGAGTCCCAGTTGAGAACTGCAGGAGATGTTCGATTTACACATCGATGACGGGGGGTCTTCAATCTCGACCTCGATGAACACGTCAGTCGTCGGGTTGAGTGTGCCAAATGGTTCGTGGCCCAAACCTACTTCCTGCGGCGAGATCCTGTCCTGAGTGGCGAACTAACGCTACTCAATCTCAACGTCCAGATGTCTCATTTTCGATGTACTTGTAATAAAGCACTACACCAGATATGAGACATCGACAACTATGTTAACCAACAACTGGGCGTATCTAGCCGGTCTGTTGGTTAATACAGCCCCCGAATCATGTAGACGGAATAATCCGTGCTAGCAAGATTTATTCCTGTTCTCCTCGTGGTGTGAGTATGGAAGAACCACGCTCTGAACTGAAGGCTGATGCCGAGGAGCGAACTAAATCACCAGACTTCGACGTCCTGACCTCGCCAGAGGAGCTTGTCCGTGGGGAGCGGACGCGAGATGACTTCTTTGACGCTGTGCTTGGGCTCAGCACTCCAGCGACCGCCAGCGAAGTTGCAGACCTCGCAGGCCACGGCGTCGACGCTGCGAGAGAGTACCTCGAGTGGTTCGAACAGATGGGTATCGTGAAACGGGTTACCGAGTCGCCGGCCACGTACGAGCGTAACCAATCATACTTGAACTGGCGGCGGGTCCAGACGCTCCAAGATGAGTATTCGTCAGCGGAGTTGCTTGAGTTCTTGAAAGCTGAGGCAGCACGAGTAGAAGAGTTTGCCGAGGAGTTCGATGTCGCGTCGCCGGAAGCGGTCTCTCTCTCAAAGCATGCATCGACTACTGATCAATCGATAGAGGATGTTTGGGAGGCCGTTTCTGCGTGGAAGACCGCTCGCCGTCGAGTTGATCTGCTTGAGCGGGCATTAGCAACCGAGTCGGGTGACGCTACTGATCAGCGAACGGCGGTATGACAGGGTGGGATGAGAGTAGTGGGTCCCATTCAGTTTCAGGTGCCCCAATTGATTTTGACCGCTTGGACGTCATCCGAGATCGATTTGCTACCGACGAGCGGTTCGATCAGATAGTCGACCGACCTGAATTCGCCCCTGAGCGGCTGGTCTGCGTGTACGATACACGGTTCTACCCATCGAGTGTTCAAAATGCTCGAGTAGAGATTGTCTGGTTCGAGAACGGGGACTTCTCGCTCCATTACCACGAGGATCACGTTGAGGGGACGTTCGATCATCGATGGAACCGCTATCCATTGGATCATAACGCTCGCGACCACATCCATCCCGGTCCAGATGCACCGACTCCTGGAGATGATTCATCACATCCTAGCGATTGGCGCGATGTCCTCTCAATGGCTCTTGCCGAGATTGAAGCCAGGCAGCGTGCATTCTGGGAGGACTGATTGAAACCTCACATTTGAGTACAAACGAGTAGATTGCCCTGTAGCCTCGCTTAGGTGGAAAAGTGAGGGTGCAGAATTAGACAAGTAACCGAAGTCATTCAACTAGTTAGGCTGTGGATTTAGCCTAGTCTTTGCTATGGTCTAGTCAAGAACAAACAGCAGGTTTCGAAATCAGTTACTGCCGGTTGATATTAAGTAGTCACACATCCAACACGTCCTCCATGGCAATTAGATTAAGAGGGAGTATTGGGATTGTATTAATCTTGGCAGGTGCCGGCTATATCTCATCGGCCAACAAGGTGTCGCAGAATACCAAACTACCGGTGGGCAACTAGTCCGTACCCTTTCCAGTTCAGATCAAGCACAATATGAGTTATACACAATGATGAGATTAGCAGGTGCTGGGACAGGTATTCTTGGCGGTGTTCTAGTCTTACTGGATGTCGTTAGTAGTGGTTCAGGTACTTCTTCAGCTAAATCGAAGCAAACTGGAGAGTTGTTCTCAGGTTACGACCATGATACGATACCCTCCGGTTCGTATACATACTTTGAGTTTTCCCTGAAAAAGCCAGCAGTACTCCACGTAGATGTAGAGGTTCTAAATGGGAATCCAATCAATGTGATCGTGACCTCAAAAAAAGAACCTCAAGCGATTCGCTTCGACCGGAGACATTCGGTATCACGAATCTACGACGGGGTTTAAAACAACTCACCACACCACGAAAGGCCGGTTGCCAGCAGGTGACTGGGCAATACTCATCGACAATACCAACCGGGTTGGAGGGACTGCCAAACAGGATCCAACAAAGGTTGACATAGAGATAACCTACAACGTCAAAGCCTGATGATGAACTTCCAGAAACATAGCAGATGTATCCTTCTTTAGTTGCTACGACTGGTTCGACTCGATTAAGCGTCTCGTTGGTATTATCTCAGGGTGGATTGTCTTAGTGAGGACGAAGATAGAGTTAACTTAGCCAATTCTTTATGTTTATATAGTAACCGTTTCACATAATATCCGAGAATTAGGGATCTAAAAGTGAGGTTGAGATTCGACTCCTACTGAATCTACTAATCGAATCCGAATCAAAATCAAGACTTACGCTAGCTAATACACTACAACTGGTGGAGATCTTCTCTAACGATGAAGTCGATGTCTTTTGTCGCGTTCTTGAGCTCCTGGAGCGTAAGAGCGCCACTTCCAATGAGGAACACCGTAATCGGCTCGTTGATCAGGTTCGCGAGTTTGTGAAACTGATCTCGGATCGCCGTGTATTCCAACGTCGACTCGCGGGTCATATCTCTACCTCGTAGTCACGAGCGAGCGATTCCATTTCAGACCAGGGTGGGGTTTGGGCTGAGGTCTGTTCGCCTTCTGTTCGTAGGTACGTCAAGAGAGGTGAGATGATGTCTTCGACTCCGTAGGCTGTTGCGGCTTCGTGAACGTCTTCGTGGGATGTGTTGGTTGCGGTAATGAGAAGCATAGCGTACTTTCGGTGGCGAGCGTCGTTCTCGATGAGGAGTAGGTGACAGACCAACTCGGCCGGTGAGAGTGACTCTCGGCTTTCTGAGTAGAAGTAATAGTTCCACGAGCGCGTGAAGAACTGCAGACCGTATTCGCTGAATGCATCGAGTCCTGTCAGCAGGTACTGACTGTCGTCAACACCCCCGTCTGTTCGCACAATGAACTCGTCATAAGATTCCCACAGAAGTGTTCCACTCCCGATGTCGGTTCGGACTTGCATACGGTGGTGTTGGTGCCGGAGCTCCACGGTGAACTTGTGAAGTCCTGAGAACTGTTCGGTGAGGCGGTATCTCGTTCCTTGCTTAACAGCTATTGCCCGGTTTGTAAGCGTCTTGAGCGTCCGATAGACAGTTGCCCGTGACACTTCGGTTCGTTGGGCAAGCTCGGCTGCCGACACTGGTTCATCCGCGGGGAGATAGTAGAGGACGCGAAGCATCGACGACGTCAGCAATTCCGGGAAGTCAACGTGGGAGTTGGTTGCCGTGAGGTCTTGGTACACCTCGAGGCACTTCGCAGACGTTGGGTGTATTATCGTCTCGTTTCCCACCCGTTCACGGGTGACCAATCCCAATTTTTCGAGATGTACCACAGCGTTCGTGATGGTCCCCGGCTCATATCCGAGCTCAGTAGCAAGTGCTCGGCGCTTTTTAGGGGAATCAAGTGTCGCCATGATTCGCAATTCATTCTCCTCTAGCATGGTGTCTCAAATTGGATGAACTTGTAATAAAGCACTACATCGGATATGAGACTTTTGGTGATGATTGTTGAGAAATTCGATGGCTCTCTTCGGTAGAGAGAATACTGTATTCAAGGACAATAGTATGGTACTGGAATTGCGTCCAACAAAGAAATTGAGCGTGTCCAAATTGCCTCGCTTAGGTGGAAAAGTGAGGGTATAGAAATTGATGATTTGGTGTGGGTGGATGTCGTGATAATCTCTCATATACCTCTTGTGAGGAACAGTTGTCTCTTTCAACAGCTGTAATTGATATTGCATGTATCCACCCACGTTCAGCTGTTATTAAGGACTGATAGAGACCTTACCGGTACTCTTCTGAATACTCCAAAGTCGCCTGATGAATGTCTTCCAACCCTGTATTCAAACCATCCAAAATTGACGCATATTCGTCTGGCAATTCCTCTAATCGTTCGTTGAGCAATTCTATTAGAATTTCAGATTTCTGGGCCCTACCAGGAACTCTTATGAAGCCAAGGTAAACAGCATAAAAACGAGAAACTGCAGTAATTTTGTCCCCAGCTTGTAGAACTGATTGACCCGGTCCAGCGCCAAGAGTATATAAGAGAATGTTCTCTTGTCCAGCAATCCACTTCAACCATTCATATTGTGGATTCACAACATCTGCCCTTTGAGCAACAAAATCAACGATTCTTTGGTACAATGTCGGCAATGCGTCCAACTTTTTTAGCACGGTATACGATCGCTTGTGCCCAGCGCTCAACTGAGTAGAATGAGTGCTTCCTAATCAGTTGATTGACAACGTTCGCATAAAATTCGGATCGAACTGTTTTGGATTCA
>NZ_JAMYJY010000189.1:0-2890 GCF_024136985.1 Haloferax sp. AB510 | reverse complement strand
CGACCGCGCCGCCGGACGCGACGCCCGAGGCGTCGTCCTCCGAGGCACCGCCGTCGTCGAAGGCGGCGAAGTCGATGTCGGCGTCGGCCGCCGCGGGGTCCTCGTCGCGGTTCATCGTCGTCGCGTGGAGCATGTGCTTCAGCGCGGTCTGTGAGAGCTGTGTGCCCCACATGGCGTGGCGCTCGCCCTTCCAGCGCTCCTGATAGAGGTCGTCGAGGGACGCGCGAATGGTCTCCTCGTCGTACTCGGGCGCGAGTTCGTTCGCCATCCGGTGACAGCAGATCGCGCCCTGACAGTTGCCCATCGAGGCGCGCGTCTGGATGCGCACGGAGTTGAGCTCCGTGCCCGCGGTGTCGAGAGAGTCCTGAATCTCGGCGCGGGTGACGGCCTCGCACTCGCAGACGACCGGGTTGGGGTCGACGCTGTTGAGCACCTCGTCGGTGCGCGAGCCGAGCCGCTGGGCCGACCGGCGGCCGATGGGCGACCGCAGGCCGAAGTCGTCCATGTAGTCGCGGAGGACGGTGAAGTCCTCGCTCCCCGGGAGCGGCACGTCGGCGGTGCGGCACTCGGCTTCCACGTCGAGCTTCTCGCAGACGTGGTCGGAAATCTGCTCGGCCATCATCCGGTAGGTGGTGAGCTTGCCGCCGACGATGCTCGTCATGCCGGGGAGGTCGTCGCGGTCGTCGTGGTCGAGCAGGAAGAACTCGCGGGTGATGTCCGTCGGGTCCTCCGTGCCGGTTCCCGGCGGCTCGTACAGCGGGCGGACGCCCCAGAAGGAGCGAATCGTCCGCGCCTCGGCCAGCATGGGAACGAGCTCCGACAGCGTCTCTATCATCAGGTCGACTTCCCAGCCCTCTTCGGGGTAGTCCTCCGGGTCCTCAACCTCCTCGTCGGTCGTCCCGAGGATACACGTCGTCTCGTGCGGGACGATGATGTCGGCGTCGCCCTTCGGCCGACAGCGGTTGACGACCGTGTCGACCTGCCGGGTGTTCATGATGGTCATGACGCCCTTCGACGGGCGGACTTCCACGTCGACGCCGGCGAGGTCGCCGATTTGGCCGGCCCACGCGCCCGTCGCGTTGACGACGTAGTCGGCGCGGATTTCCTCGACTTCCCCGGGTTCACCGTGGACGTACGGGCCGGTTCCGGTCTGGTGAGTGACTTCGACGCCGACGACCTCGCCGCTTTCGACGAGTACGTCGGTGACCTCTGAGTGCGTCTCGATGCGCGCGCCGTGTTCGACGGCGCTCGCGGCGTTCGCCACGCAGAGGCGGAACGGGTCGACCGCGCCGTCCGGAACCTTGATGGCGCGCTTGATGTCCTTCGCGAGGTACGGCTCTATCTCGCGCGCTTCCTCGGCGGACAGCACTTCGGCGGGGATGCCGCACTCGCGACAGCCCTCCAGCTTCTTCTCGAAGTACTCGTCGGAGTCCTCGGGGCGCTGGACGAACAGCCCGCCCGTCATCTCGACGCAGTGGCCCGCGATTCGCCGCAGGACCCGGTTTTCCTCGATACACTCCTTGGCGGACGGCTGGTCCGACACCGCGTACCGGCCCCCGCTGTGGAGGAGTCCGTGCATCCGCCCCGTCGTCCCGTGTGTGAGGTTCCCCTTCTCGACGAGGGTCACGTCCAGCCCGCGCATCGCGAGGTCGCGCGCGATGCCCGTGCCGGTCGACCCCCCGCCAATGACGAGGACGCTCGGCGATTTTTTCATCTGTCTTTCGTGAGGTAGGACCGACGGCACTTTATTTTACCTTCACTCGTCTCACGCCCCGTTCGTCTCACGGAACGAACCACTTCGGCGACCCGATTGCCATCGTACTGCCCGTAGAATACCGTAGCTCGGCGTTTCTACACCTATTCGAAACGACGACAATAATTCAAAATTATTGTTCTTATTAGTTACGTCCGGTATGGAAACCTCGCCGACAACGAACCTCTCAACTGGCTTTGAAGCGCTCCGAACGGCCGATTTCCATGTTTCGTGTTCTCACTTGACAGGAGAGATGTCGGTAGTGGTCGATTTTTACGCGTGCGCTGGATACCGTCAGCACGGAACGTTCCACGCTATGCGCCTCGAAGACAGAATCACCAGACGACGCCGCCGCGGCGGGACGGGACGGCGGCTCGTCCGGGACCTGAACGCGCTCGACCCGACAGCCCACCCCGACGAGCCGACCGGCCGCGGGCCGACGCTCGAACGCATCCTCGACCACCTCGACCCGGTGTTCGACGGCGATCTGCCGCTCGACGCCCACGTCCACGGGCCGAAAGGAGCCGGGAAGTCGGCGGTCGTCGAGACGCTCTTCGAGCACCTCTCCAGCGCGCTCCCCTCCCAGCGGTCGGTCATCCACACCGCCACGCGCACCGCCGCCACGCCGACGACCTCTTTCGCCTACGTCGACTCCCGCGACGCCTCGACCGAGTTCGCGCTCCTCCACGCGGCGCTCGACGCGCTCTGCGAGGAACCGGTGCCGTCGCAGGGCGTCGGGGTCGAGGCACTCCGCGAGCGGCTCACAGACCGGGTCGCCCACGACGAACACGCGGTCGTCGCCGTCGACCACGTCGACGAACCGGAGACCTACCCCGCGGCGACGGCGGTCGAGACGCTCTCGTCGGTGTCGCCGCACGTCTCGGTGCTCACCGTCGGCCGCGACCCTCGAAGCGACGCGAGCGAGCGCGACGACGGGGACGGAACGACTGACGCCATCGACGCCACCGACGCGGCGTCCATCGCGGTGCCGGCCTACGAGCGCCACAGCCTCGTAGATATCCTCGTCGCGCGCGCCTCGGACGCCGTCACCCGAAACGCGCTCTCGCACGAGGCGACGCGCGAGGTGGCCGAGTGGGCGACGGCGACGCCCACGACGCGCTCTCGGCGCTCGGCGGC
>NZ_JAMYJY010000188.1:0-2999 GCF_024136985.1 Haloferax sp. AB510 | reverse complement strand
CGCCAGCGGCCTCGTCGGCCTCGACGTGCCCGCCGCGCTCCTCGGGAGCGTCGGCGACGACGAACACGGCCACGCCGCCGTCGCGGAACTCGCCTCGAAGGGTGTCGACTGCCGCCACGTCGTCAGCGTCGACCGCGGCCCGACCACGGTCAAGTACATCGTCGTCGACGCCGCGGGCGAGGTGTTCGTCCTCGGGTCGCCCGGCGTCAACGAGGCGTTCGAGGCGACCGACCTCCCGACCGACTCGCTTGCGGCGGCCGACCACCTCCACCTGACGAGCCAGTCGCCCGACACGGCCGCGACGCTCGCCAGACGGGCCCACGAGGAGGATACGACGGTCAGCTTCGACCCCGGGCGGCGCGTCGGCGACCGGGGCTACGCCGACGCCCTCCGCGAGGTTGACTACGTCTTTCTCAACGACCGCGAGGCCGCCACCGCGCTCGGCGAGGCGGCGGTCGAGCGCGGCCGAAGCGTCGGCTCGGAGCCCGCATCCGAGGTCGCCGAAGCGCTCGCGCGGACGACGCTCGTCCTCAAACACGGCCCGCGCGGCGCGGAGGTCAGAGACGGTGACGAACGACACGTCCACCCCGGGTACCCCATCGACGCGGTGGACACGACCGGCGCGGGCGACGCCTTCGCCTCGGGCTTCATCGCTGCCCGTCTCGACGGAGCCACCTACGAGCGGGCGCTGGCGGTCGCTAACGCCTGCGGGGCGCTCACCGCGGCCGAACCGGGTGCGCGGACGCAACTCAGTTGGCGGCGGCTCGACGACCTCGTCGAGGGCTGAACCGCCGCCCTCCACGCCGCTCGACTCCGACCCGACCAATTTTATCCCCACCAGTCATTCGTCGGGACGATGTTAGACCAGCTCCCGGTCGCCGTCGCCGCCCTCGACGCCGCGTCGAGCCTCGGTGCGGTCACCGGGCGACTGCTCCTCGGCGCGGTCGTCGGGGTCGCGGCCGCGGTCATAATGGCCATCCCGATGTGGCGACAGGACGAGGGCTTCACCCCCGCCTACGTCGCCGCGTCGGTCGTCCGACGGACGACGCCCGATGAGGTGAGCTTCGGCGACGCGAACGTCGTCCACCACGCCGCCGGCGCGCTCGCCGGCGTCCTCTACGGGTTCGTCTACCTCGCCACCGACGCCGTCGCGCCGGACCTCGGTGTCGCCGGCGTCGACCTCCCGTCGCACCTCGTCGCGACGGCGGTCGTCGTGGCGTTCATCTACGTCGCGTTCGCCCGCTTCATCCTCCCGCGCGCCGGGCGACGCATCTACGAGGAGCGCGCGACGGCGGTCCGCGGGCAGTGGCTCCGCTCTTCGCTCGTCTTCGGCGCGACGCTGTTGGTCCTCGCGCCGGCGCTTTTCACCGGGTTCGCGTGACGGCGGGCCGCTCGGTCGAGTCGACCGCTGCCGCCCCCGGTCGAACCGCGTCGTTTTTGCCCGCGACCCGAGTGGGTCGGAACATGGCGAAACAGCCCCATCTCCTCGTCGAGGAAGGCGACGTGAACGACATCGCGCTCATCCCGGGCGACCCCGGGCGCGTCGACCGCATCGCGAAGCAGTGCGAGAACGTCGAGGAAGTCGCGCAGAACCGCGAGTACAAGGTCGTCAACGCCGAGTACGAGGGCGTCCCGCTCACCATCTCCTCGACCGGCATCGGCTGCCCTTCGGCCGCCATCGCCATCGAGGAACTCTCCCGCGTCGGCGTGGAGACGTTCATCCGCGTCGGCACCATCGGCGCGCTGCAGGAAGATATCGAAGTCGGCGACATGATCGTCGCCACGGGCGCGGCCAAGGAGGAGGGCACCTCGAAGCGCTACGAGTCCGAGGTGTACCCGGCCGTCCCCGACTACGACGTGCTCACGTCGCTCGTTGATTCGGCGGAGGCCAACGACGAGGACGTCCACGTCGGCCCCATCGTCTCCGACGACGCGTTCTACAACGAGTCCGACGAGTACGTCGACGATTGGAACGCCGCCGGCCTGCTCGCCATCGAGATGGAGGCCGCGACGGTGTTCTCGCTCGCCCGCCGGAAAGGTCTCCGCGCCGGGGCCATCTGCACGGTCGACGGCAACCTCGTCGCCGGCACCCAGAAGGGGGCCGACTCGGACGAGGAGCTCCCCGAGAAGGCGAAGAACAACGTCGAGCGCGCCATCTCTATCACGCTCGACGCCGTCACCGACCTCGCGTAGCCCAGCGCCGTGGACCTCCGCCATCTCGCGACCCGAGCGGTTGCACGCGCCGGCGCGCTCCGCGCCCGCATTCGCCGGATAGAGCGGCGCGAGATGGTGGCGTTCGGTCGCTGGATAGAGAACACGAACAACCTGCTTCACCTCTCGATTCTCCTCATCATCCCCGTGCTCATCGCCGGGGTGACGTTCATCTCCAACTCGGTCAGCACGCTCTCGTTCCTGCTGTTCCCGCCGCTCGCGTCGGGTCGTACACGCTGTTTTCCGACCCCGAGGGGCGGTACGCCTCGCCCGTGAAGTTCGTCGTCGCCCTCACGGTCGGCGCGCTCTGTGGCCTCGTCGCCGTCGGCTTCACCGGGTGGGCGTACGGCCCGACCGGGACTGCGCTCGTTCACCCGTCGGCGGCGGCGCTCGCCATCTTCCTCGCGGGCGTCACGACGTGGCTCCTCGACGTGGAAGCGCCCTCCGCGTTTTCGACGGCGCTCCTGACGCTCGTCACGGGCGACGTGAACCCCGAGGAGTACGTGGTGAGCATCTTCTTCGCCAGCGTCGTCATCGCCGTTACCTTCACCGTCTGGCGCGAGCAGTTCTACGAGCGCGCGCGGAGTACCTCTACGGGACCGTCCGCGGCGACGACCACGTGCTCGTCCCGATGCGCGGCGAGACGGCGACCCAGACGGCCTTCTTCGCCGCCCGCCTCGCCGCCGCCCACAGCGCCGGCAAGGTGGTCCTCCTCGACGTGCTCCCGCCGGAAGCGACCGCTGCCGCTGAGGGCGACGCGGACACGGATGCGGACGGGGACGCGACCG
>NZ_JAMYJY010000187.1:0-3015 GCF_024136985.1 Haloferax sp. AB510 | reverse complement strand
AACTCCTCGGTGTAGGCGTCAGTAATGCCGTAGCGGACCGAGTGTGCGCCCGTGGAGTTGTTGCCGATGCCGCCGCCGACGGTCGAGCGATTCGACGAGGCGGGGTCCGGTGCGAACTTCAGTCCGTGGTCCGCGAGCGCGGCGTCGAGGTGGTCTTGGACGCACCCCGGTTGGACGGTCGCGCGCTTCGCTGACGGGTCGATATCGACGATGTCGTCCATGTACTTCGTGAAATCGATGACGACACAGCCCCGCCCGACGGTCTGGCCACCCAACGAAGAACCCGTTCCGCGCGGCAGAACGGGGACGCCGTGGCTCGTCGCGGTTTCGACGGCGGCGCGGACGTCGTCTACGTCCTTCGGCAAGACGACCCCCGCGGGTCGCGCCTGGTAGATGCTGCCGTCGGTCGCGTACAGTACCTGCGCGTACTCGTCGAACTTCACCTCTCCGTCGACACGGGAGCGTAACTCTGTCGCCAACGCCGAATACTCCGCGGCGTCCGGCCGGTCGAGGTCTAACGTCGTTGCCGATGTCTCTCTTCCCCGAGGGGAGTCGAGCATGTCTTCGACTGCCATCATCATTGCTACACATACGCACGGATTAAATGCTCTGGTGTTGCGACACGTCTCCACCCCTGAACAGCTCGTTACGACCGACGTGGGGATTTATATTCACGTCCTCGGTACGTAACCACATTCATGGTCAGGTCACCGAACTGGAATCAAACTGACGTGGCACGCGCTGTCCCGACAGCATCCGAAAAGGAGGTCGACCAACTACTCGCGAGCCTCCAGCGACTGACCGGTATCGGCGTGTGGTCGTACGACGTGTCGGACGACGAACTGTGGTGGAGCGACGAGGCAAAGCGGATACACGGGCTGGACCCGGCGGCGACGCCGACCGTCTCGGACGTCGCCGAACAGTACGCCGAAGGCGACCAAGACGAGGTACTCGCTCGCCTCGCCGACGCTATCGAACACGGCGAGTCCTTCTCCGTCGACGTGCGGTACGCGAGCGAGCGAACGACGGAGCGGTCGATACGGCTGGCCTGCGAACCGCTGGTCGAAGACGGTCGGACGGTCGACCTCCACGGCGTCGTACAGGACGTAACCGACACCAAGCGTCAGGAACAGCGCATCGAGATTCTCCGACGGACGAGTCAGGAACTTCGGAACGCGAGTTCGAAGGCGGAAGTCGCCGAGATACTCGCCGACGCCGCGAAGAACGTCCTCGGCCTCGTCAACACGACCGTTCGGCTGGTCGACGAGAACCGGAGCATGCTCCAGACTATCGAGGCGACCGAGGAGTGTCTGGAACGCGCCGGCGACCGACCGAACTACTCGGTCAGCGAGGACACGCCGGCGGCACGGACGTACCGGACGGGCGAACCGGTCATCCACGCGAACCACGAACACACCGAAGACGACCACAGTCGAGGGGCTCTCCAGTCCGGGCTGTACGTCCCCATCGGAAGCCACGGCGTGCTCAGCGCCGGCGACGTCGTCGTCAACGCGTTCGAAGAACACGACCTCGAAGCCGCGAGTCTCCTCGGCCAACTCGGCGCGGAGGCTATCACGCGCATCGGTTGGGTGAAACGGTCGCGAGCGATTTGACGCACACTGAACGCTCTTCTCATCACGAGGCTCGACGCTGCCAGAGGCGAACCGTGAGTTCGCGACGTTCGGATTAACGGGCTGGGTGGTATCGGCGTCCGTGCTCGTCTCGACGCTCTGTTTGTTCCCGGGGTAGTCGGGGAGAAACATGTTCGAATTGATAGGCCTAGCTCGCTAGTTCAGCCGATTTACATTATGGCAACAGTTATCAACCATCAACATAATAGTTGAGGCATGATTGAGAACGTGACCGGGCGACGGCTCAAGACGACCCAAGCCTCGTTGGAGATTCTCAGCCTCATTTTGGAACACGACGGCCTCACGCTCGCCGAACTGGACTCCATGGTCGACAGTTCGAAGAGCTCCATCTGCAGTCACCTCAACACGCTCTTGGAGAGCCGATACTTGGTCAAGCACGACGGCATCTACCACGTCAGTTTCAGGGTGGCGCTGTTGGGCGAACGCGCTCGACACCGCTATCCGAACGACAAGGTCGTCGAGCGGGTCGTCGACGAACTGGCTCGCGCGACCGACCAAGAGGCGAACTTCACGATTTTCGAACACGGTCGGCTGCTCATGTGTTACGGCTCGTCGACCGACGAAGGGCGAGATGCGAGCGGCGTCAGGTATCGGTCCGAGTACCACCTGCACAACACGGCCGCGGGGAAGGCAATCCTCGCGGAACTGGACCGCGACGAGGTCGAATCGATAATCGACTACTGGGGCCTGCCGAGGGAGTCGGAGGGCACGATTACGAACCCCGACCAACTGTTCGACGCGCTGGACGAAATCGCCACCCAGGAGTACGCTGTCGTGGACGAGGAGTTCGCACCGAACCTCATCGCTATTGGTGCACCGGTCCACGACGGCGATGGGCGCATCGTCGGTGGGCTCAGCGTCGGCGGGCCGAAGTATCAGGTGGACATGACGCGGCTCGAACGCGAGTTCGCCGACGAGCTACTGAGCGCCGTCGAGTCGCTGGAATCGGCGCTCGCGTAGACTGCGACTGTCTCGTGGATCTCGCGAGTTACCGCAGCTTCGCTCGCGGTCAGGTCGGGCGTCACGCGAAAAGGACAGACGCTGGATGGTTGGACTTGTCTGGCTGACTGACTGGCTGCGTTAGTCGTCTGTCCCGACTGCCATCGCGCGCTCGACGATGTCGGCGCCGTACATCTCTTCGAGCGCGTCGTGTTGGTCCGGGCGGTGCTCGTACACGTCCTGGAATAGGGCGACAGGGGTCATCGCGGCCTGATACGTCGCCTCGTCCCACATGCGATCCTTGGCGATATCGACTTCGACGCCGTCGATGACGAGCGTCGTCGCTTGCGTCATCGCAATCGCGCCCTTGCCGGCCTCCTTGGCCGCCTCGAACTCCTCCATGGAGTCGACGATGTCGTCCATG
>NZ_JAMYJY010000186.1:0-3023 GCF_024136985.1 Haloferax sp. AB510 | reverse complement strand
GCGGGTCGGTCCAGAGGACGGCCGCCGCGCCGACGGTTATCCAGACGAACGGGTAGAACAGGTACCGGACGCTCTCGACGCGCTCCGGCGCGGCGGAGAGGTACGCCCCGACGGCGAGCGCCTCGACCCAGCAGAGCGCCGCGAGCCACCACAGTCGCGGCACGTGCCGGGGGTCGAGTCGCCCCGCGTACGAGGTCGCCATCTCAGAGGAGGCCCACCAACCTGAGCGCGACGCCGACGACGAACAGCAGGCCGAGCACCCACGACCCGAGGAGCGCCGCCTGCGAGCGTTCCAGTCCGCGCCCCCGCGCGGCGTGGTACGTCCCGTAGAAGAGGTACGCGACGACGACCCCGAGCGTCCCGGCGACGAGGACCGGCCCGGCGGCGTTCGTCACGCTCTCGGGGATGGCGCTTCCGCCGACGAACAGCACCGCCATCGCGCCGAAGCCGAGCGCCGCGAGGACGAAGACGAGCGACAGCACCGTCGGGTCGTCGCCCCAGCGACGTGCGGTGTCCCCACCCCCGCTCCCCGCCGAACCACCGCCTGTCGGCGTCGGAACGCTCGTGACGGTGTAGTGTCGCCAGCCGCGGCCGGTCAGAAACACGGTGAGCGCCAGCAGTACGACGCCGAGGACGAACCCGAGGAACAAGCCAGTCTGTGCCATGTGAACACGCCTCGTTTTCTATAACTATTGACAATGATATAAGCGATTCGACCCCACAGCGGCCCTCGGTGTCGAGTTCCCGGGTGTCGGCCGCCTCGAACGCGTCGCGGCAGCGAAACGTGATTCTTAAGGGTCGCACGAGTCACGTAGCGTGTATGAGCGACGAACAGCAGGCGGAGGCCGAGCAGGTCGATGAAGAGGTCGAGTCCGGTATTCAGGACGGCGACTTCGTCCGCCTCGCGTACACGGTGCGAACGATCGAGGACGGCGACGTCGTCGACACGACGGACAAAGAAGTGGCCGAAGAGGCCGAGATCGACGTCGAGGGCTACGAGTTCGAGCCCCGCGTCGTCATCGTCGGTGCCGGCCACGTCTTCCCCGAGGTCGACGAGGCCCTCATCGGTGCCGAGGCTGGCGACGAGGGTACCGTCGAGATTCCGGCGGCCGACGCCTTCGGCGAGTACGACGAGGACGACGTGCGCACGGTCAGCGCCAACAAGATCGACGAGGACGACCGCTACCCCGGCGCACAGGTCACTATCGACGGCGAGCAGGGCCGTCTGGAGACCATCATCGGCGGTCGCGCCCGCGTCAACTTCAACCACCCCCTCGCCGGCGAGGACCTCGAATACGAGTACGAAGTGCTCGAACTCGTCGACGACCGCGAGGAGCAGGCCTCCGGCCTCCTCGGCATGTACCTCCAGCAGGCCCCCGAAGTCTGGATTCAGACGGACGAGGTCGAAGAGGAGCAGGTCGTCGAGTCCGACGACGAGGATGAGGACGCCGAGCCCGAGACGGAGACCGTCACCGTCGAGAAGGACACGCTCTACATCGAGGCGACGCCGCAGATGACGATGAACCAGCAGTGGATGTTCTCCAAGCAGCAGATTGCGCAGGACATCATGCAGCGGCTGGACATCGACCGCGTCATCGTGCAGGAGACCATCGAGGGCGGCATGGGCGGCATGGGCGGCCTCGGCGGTATGATGGGCGGCGCGGGCGGCGCCGACATCGAAGAGGCAATCGAGGACGTCGACATCGACGCCGACGAACTCGCCGCGGAACTCGACGCCGACGAAGAGTAAGCGAGTCCGCCGCCCTCGCCGTCCCGGCGAATCGGCGGCTTCTTGATACTCGCCTTCCGACCGCCTCGTAGCTATGGCTTCGTCAGACGACGCCGCGACGGCCGAGTTCCGCGACCTCACAGACGTGAAAGTCGCGCTCGTCGCCGGGCTCTGCACCGTCGCATTGACGCTCTCGCTCAAGTACGGCGCCGGTATCGAGGTGCCGTTCGTCTATCGACTCTCCCCACTCGCACCGTACTTTGCCTACGTCTTCTCCCGCGGTGCGGCGCTGTCCGCCCGCACGTGGATGGCGCTCATCGCGGCCGTCACGCTCGGCACGTTCGGGTTCTTCGCGTTCTGAGCGGTGGCTCGGGCTCGCTCAGGCGATGTCGCGGCTGGTGTCGACGGTGACGCGCTCCGCCAGCCGGAGTTTGATGGTCTCGTTGAGCGCGCGTCCCCCGCGGAACTTGGGGACCGCGAGCCGGTTGATGATTTCCGAGCCGTCTATCTTCGTGTCGAGGTCGAACACCACGTCGGCCATGTGCTCGGTCAGGTCGCGGTTGTCCGGGACCGACTCACCTTTCAGCCCGTGGAGCACAGTCAGCCCCCGGGTGTTGACCATGTGCGTCTGGAGGTCGTTGAGGAACCGCCGATAGCGCGGGGGCTCGCTCCGTTCGAGCACGTCAACCACGTCGATGACGAGGTTCGCACCCTCCGGAAGGTCACGGACCAGACTGCTCGCCGTGTCGAGCGGCGCGTCGCCGCCCACGTCGCGCACGGTGGGGTTTCCGGTCGGACCGGGGTTCCGTTCGAGCGCGTCGGTGACGGCCTCGGCCGAGCGAATCGTCGTCAGCCACAGCGTCCCCCGCGTGGTCGTCAGTTCGTGTAAGAACAGTTCGGACTGGCTGGCCGGGTCGGCGGCGAGCAGGACGATGCTCCCCGCGGGAATGCCCCCGCCGAGTTGGCGGTCGAGCACGTCGATTCCCGTCGCCAGTCGAGACATGCCAGACTGTTAGGCGGTCGCTCATATTACTTCTTCCCCGGTATCTTGTCGGCGATTCGACGGTACGCGGCCCGAACTGTCGGACGAGTGAGGACTGGCGACGACTCCTCCGGAACGGTCCCGAGCACCGGCGCGCCCACGAGGTCGGACACCGCTTCGGGAGCCATTCGTGATCGCGAGACGACACATCCGACGACGGGGGTCCCGAGCGCCCGCGCCATCGCGGCCGTCTTGGCGGCGTCGCGGAGTGCCGGCGCGCACAGCGGCGACACGACGACCACGGCGTCGGCG
>NZ_JAMYJY010000185.1:0-3024 GCF_024136985.1 Haloferax sp. AB510 | reverse complement strand
CGTACACAGTACCAGATTACCAGAGACCGTACTCTTGGGAAAAAGAACAGTGGGCAGACTTCTGGACAGACCTCAATACCATTGAGGATAATACGCATTTTCTTGGGTCAATCGTCCTGATCAAGCACGATGGTGGATTCAACCAGCTCGCAGAACTCGAAGTTGTAGACGGGCAACAGCGATTGACTACGATTTCGCTACTATTCTGCGCGATGCAGAACCCAATACGAAAATGAGGGAGACCCAAATGGGATAAGCGAACTCATCAACCAAGAGTACCTCTATGAGAGAGATGATAACAACAACAAGCACCCGAAACTCTCACTAAGTCAATACGACGGTGCTGACTACGAACATATCCTTGACGGACGCGAGAACGCAGTTGCTGATAATTCGAACCTCTTAGAAGCTCTCGAATATTTTGAGAACCAATTAACTGGGTACACGACTGACGAATTAGACGATCTCCGAGCTCGACTCACAAAGCAGATGACCATCGTTGTCGTCGAATGCGACACTCCGGGGTCAGCATTCCGTTTATTTGAGACATTGAACGACCGAGGGATGGAGTTGTCTTCGGTTGATCTAATGAAGAATTCGCTGCTACAGACAGCAACACAAGAATACGGGAGCGGAAGCAGCGAGTACAACCACGTGAGAAGTCAGTGGGAGTATCTACTGAAAAATGTCGTCCATCAGATAGACCATCCAAACCGGTTCTTCAGACACTTCATCATGTCGCGTGAGGTTCCGGATTACGAGGGGAATGTTTCATCAAGAAAACTTTACGATGTTTTCAATGAAATAATTGATTCAAAACTGGATGAGGTGGGAATCTCCATTATGGGATACGTAGATGAGATGGTCGATATCTCAGACACATATCTCGGAATTATTGATGCCTCAGTCGATAAGTACAACGGAAAGCAATCTCGTAAAGTCAACGCGAGGCTACGAAACTTAAACGATATTGAGGCATCTCACTCTCGAACGTTGATTCTTCGTTCGATTGAGGAGTTTGATGATTCAACGAAGACAATCCAAGTACTGCGATTACTCGAGTCGTTCATGACTCGCTGGAGAGTTGCTGACCTGACAACAGGCGCATCTCTTGATAGGATATTCTCTGGGCTCTGTTCAACTGCCTTTGATAGTGCAAACCCAGTCGATGAAATCCGATCAAAGCTCAAAGAAGAAGCACCAGGAGATGACGAATTTAGAGCGAAGTTCGCCAGTTCTGAGTTCAAACAGAACTCGATGACACGGTACGTGCTGGATACACTCGAGCGGGAGCACTACTCGTCAGGCGGTGGTAAAACGTATGATCGGGCCTCCGTCGACATTGAACACATCGCTCCGCAGGCGGCGCTCTCTGCTGACAAGTATAGTACTTGGCGAGATGTACTTACTGTCGGTGAAGCCGAATACAAAAACCAGTACCGTAACCGGATTGGAAACTTGACGCTTCTTGAGGAAAGCCTGAACGAAGAAGCAAGTGCAAATCCGTTCCAACAGAAAATAGATCAGTATCGTCTCTCTGACTTCAAGATGACCGAGGACGTCCGTTCAACGTATTCAGAATGGACCATCGACACGATTGAGAAACGCTCCGACAAACTCGCAGAGATTGCGGTCGAAATCTGGAATTTCGATTCGTAGACAAAACCAACGTTCATACTCTTCTGGGAGAACTCACAGCAGACGTTACTCCTCGTCTGTTTCAATTGCGAGCGGTTCTCCCAGTAATCCTTCGATGTTTACAAATTGACTGAGCTCCCGAAGTTGATCGGCGATCCTCTCACGACTTTCAAGAGCAGCAAACACGCTCTGAACGATCTCTTTTGGTTCTGCGTCCTCGTCAAGCTCAAGTCTCTCAAGTAGACGAGAAACTTCCTCATCGTCTAATTCGTAGTGTTCACCACCGTATTGGAGAGAGGGAGAAGTTGGCTTTGTCGGGGCGGCCGACCGTGACGGCGCAGAAGCGTGTTCAGTAATCGTTGACTGACTTGCACCACCTTGTTTCGTCTCCTCGCGTTGCGTATCTGAGGTCACCTGGTCAGTAGACCTATCAGTCGATCTACGCTGTGTCGCGCTTCGTTTTCGCGAGGACGGTTTCTCTTCGCTGTGGCTGGAGGTTTCTGGACGGGAGGTTGGCTCGGAAGTTGGTTGTGAACCACGCTGTGAACGCTGTTCGAGTGGCTCATGTAGTTCGTCAACACGGACGTCATCAGAGACGGAATGGTCTCGACGCCAGTCCCCCAAGTCAAACGACTCGACTGGTGAGAGTTCCTCAATGTCGTCCCCATCCAGTTCATTTTGTAACTCTTCAGTATACCGCGGAAGCAGCCATCGGTCGACACCAACTGTCTCACTAGTTAGACGCCTTCTATTCGAAGCGTGCTCTGCTGCTAGTTTCTTGATGTCTTCGACTAATGGTGGAGTATCTTTGTCGTCTCCTTTGAGTGGGACAAAATAGTCTTCAACAACAGGGAGATCAGACTCAGCGAACTCGTGAACTTCAGGCCCTGAGTACTTTTCATCGAAATAGTTCGCGTATGCTGGTTTCTGAGTATCCTCAAAAACCTCATCACAGCGGATTCGGAGAGCACCATGTAAGAACGCAGTCCGAACTAACCGATCACGGACCGGAAACTGTCGGTACGATGATGTCGAGACTCGTTCTCCCGGTTTTCGATTGAATCGCGGGCTATTCGTTTTTGAGTTCGACTTATCGATAAACTCTGGATGAGTCCGAATGCCTTCTCGTTGATAGTAACCCCGCTGTTTCAGATTAGCGAGGCTATAGGTTGATAAAATCCAATCTGGGAGGTGGTGATACGTCTGTCGACGATACTCCTTAAGAGCATTCTCGGCAACGTTGAGAATCTCCTCAGTTACTTGTTGTGTTCCGTCGAGTGTGTCTTTCGTATCTGACCACGGCATGTCCTCTGCGTCACCGTGAACAGAAACGATACAGTGGAGTCTTCGTCGGCGAGACGACGGAGCGGAAATTGGCCGAGATAA
>NZ_JAMYJY010000184.1:0-3159 GCF_024136985.1 Haloferax sp. AB510 | reverse complement strand
ATATTGGTGGGGCATTCAAAACAGAGAGATTGGTCTGGGGAAATGAATTTCTACAATATCTGGATGTGGCCTACAATAACTACAATTCTCATGTTCAAGATGAACTTCGACTTCGGCATGTCTTAGGTTACTACTGGGATGCTTTAAATTCGACACGACCTGTTGAGGGTCGGTATTTGAGTGTATGTAGTGCGATTGAGTTGCTTGCAAAACGGTATTCCGATTTGTATAATCAGCAATCCAGAACGCGAGATAGAATTGAGTATCTGGTTAATGAATTACAGGTGGAAACTGATGACCTTGCTGACTTCGCGGGGACATCGGATCGGGCTGCATCGTCAACGTATTTTTACAGTTTCTCTCGGCAGTATGTAGTCCACGGTGATAACAATCCGACTTGGAGTGAACTTCGGGATGATTTCGAAGCTGCACTAACGCTGCTTCAGCGGATTATCAGAAACCAGTTAGTAGGACCGTTAGATGACGAGTCACGCTTTAATCAATTGTATGGCATTGACCCAAAGGGAGTAGTTGAGTTCGAGTAGAGTAAGTTGTTCTTTTGAACTCTATGTACAGCTTTCGGGTGTTCCACTATTATAGTTCGCTGGATCTCTCGGCCCCCTTTCCAATTTCAACCACTAAGCAGACATTTTTCGCTGTGTCGTCTGGCCTCGCACCGCTCGTCCCATTCCGCCCTCCACGTCGCTCGCGATCGATCAGATCAGCGTGGAACCCACGGAGTCCTAGAGCTGTACAGGGTGAACTGATTATCTACTCTGCTCTCTCGAAGTGCATCTCACCATAGTTCTCGCGACCAGGACCTGTGTAATAGAACCCTTCTAGTACGTCTTCAGTAGCGTCTGTTTTTAATGCTAAGTCAGCGGTTCCGTAGTGTCTCGTCATAGAAGAAGCGGAGTCTGGATCGGGATCGTTCTCGTATTGGTAATTGAGGCTCGGCCATCGCCCATCCTCGGTCAAAACAGTTGCACCAGTACTGTCTGACTCGGAGTTATCGGTCTCCAAGTGTATGCTGATCTTCCGCCATGTCTGCGTGATTCGTAAGGTCGCTGCGACCCTCTGCATCTTCGCATTCGGGTCATTCGACTCGTGAAGTGCCTCGTCCGGAATGAACCCATCATACGAGGTTTTCACGTACCCTGACCACTCGCCGTTGAAATCGGGCACTTTTGAAGCCCCTGTTCCGCGGGCGATCCTCGTCTTCCAAATGACTCGACTGAACGCAGTTGTAAGGAGGGTAAATCCCACTCCCCATGAGATAGTGATACCGGCGACTGCAGGTATTACTGCACTGAGCGCGGTTGTAAGCCATCCTACGGCAAGGGCGGTTGCATAGGCGGCAAATCCAAGAATGCCGTATACCGTCGGCCTATTGTCGTTGTCAGTTGAGTAGGTATGCATCTCTACTAATCCTCTTCATAGAAGCGTCTGACCTCTGTGACGAACGTCCTGGCGTGTTCGACATCCCACTGGGTCGTCTCGTCACCAAACAACGGTTGCATCCCGTGCTGTACACTATAGTCGGGGAATCCTTCTGCGGCGTCGGCCTCGAGTTCGTCGAGAATTCCTTCCACTCGCTCGCGGATATCGTCCTTTCCGATTGTAGCAGTCTCAACGTTTGAGAGGAGGCATTCGATGAAGTATGACGCGGCGTTTCCCTTCTCAATAGCACCATTCTCTGCGAGTGTATTCCTGAAGTTCTTGAAAATACGAATCGTTGGCTTGTAGTTCCCGTTTGTAAATTCGTTGTACCTAGTTCCCATAATCCGATGACGGCTTGGGAAATTGACTATCTTCGTCCCGTCAGGGGTCCAGAATACAATGCCTTTCATGTGGTTGCCTGGTTGGCGTGACCAAAATCGTCGATACTGGAGACAAGGAACGACGTCCGCTCCAAGAGGCAACTCGTCGCTGTCCACTTCGATTGCTTTCTCACCGCGTTCGACGTTGCGTGTGCCGTATTGGGCTTGGAGGGTTCGATACACGCCTTCGGCATGTTCTTCGAACATCTGATGAGGATTCCGAGCGGGGGCATGGTTGGCGGCGTGGTCAGGGACGCGAGAAAAATCGCCATGGAAGGTATCAGTCCGAATGACCAAGATATCTACGTCGCCGGAGTTGTACACCATCGTCGTGTTTCGGTATGAACCTTGGAGGAGGGTGACGAATTCTAGTCCTTCGCTGACACCGTGGAGGCCACCGTCTTCGAGGTCTGCTCGAAGCTCTCGATTAGTGTCTCGAGCTTCTTCTTGATTCGCAGTTTCTGAGTGTGTCCAGCGGTTCAGTTTTGCACGAGATATCATCTATTGTGTATCCCGATGTGCCTGTATGTTATCATACTCCCGAATGTCTACCCAGCGATACATATTTACAACCTACCCGAGTCCGATAGTCCGTGTCAATTACACGGGCGAAGTCTCTCGATTCTCTCTACGAGGAATGCAAGAATTTCGACCTTGTGCTCGTGCCGGACGCGCCGATGGCATGCGCCCTGAACAGACGTCTAGACCAACCCCACTTCGGACCGTTCGCGATTACCCCACGTCGCCTGGCGGCCCGGCGTAGAGAGCAAGCTGAGGATTGACTCGCGTTTCTCGAAATCATCGAGACGACCGACCGCAATTGTACGATGTATTTCCCACCGCGGTAGACAACGCAAGATCTCCAAAGCCCAAATGATCATCATGGGTTTTGGACGCTGATTCAAGCCGAAGAATAAAGAGGTAGATACCTGTACCCAAATTAATGTCTGTGAAGATTGAACAATATGAATCACCACACCAGTTGGAGGAAGCTTTAGACGATGGATCTGTTCTTCTTTATGGGGCACCTGATGTCGGGAAGTCGCACGTAATATATCAAGAATGGAAAAGAAGCAAAGAGATTATATCCTCAATTAAAGACATTGGGACAAACCAACCAGACGTTGTTGTGTTTGATGACATATATAAAACTTACCAAGAATATCTACAAAGCAATGATCCAGACGTTCAGAGTAGATTTGAACGACTGGTAAATAGGGACAAAGGTATCTGTTATCTCTCACGGCCAAGAGCATTTGATTGGGCTGTTCATAAACAAAACCTAGGTGAACTGATTGATATTGATGCAATTAATTTCTTGTACAAATCATACGACGAA
>NZ_JAMYJY010000183.1:0-3215 GCF_024136985.1 Haloferax sp. AB510 | reverse complement strand
AGCCCGCTCGTCGCCGCGAGGCCGGCCGCCGTGGCCCCGCCGACGGACGCGAGAAACGCCCGCCTGCTCGACCCACTGGCGGACCCGCTGGTGTTCTCCGCCGCGTCCGTTCGGGGCGGCCGATCCCGTCTCTTTCGCATCATCTGGTCAGGGTTTCTTGGAGATGTCTTCGAGCGATTCGGGGTCGGTAGACGGGTCGAGCACGCATGCCTCGACGGCGCGGACGCCTTTCACCGTCCGCGACCCGTCGATTTCGGGCGCGATAAAGCGCGTCTCGTAGTCGTACTCCTCGCCTATCGACGTCCCGTCGCGGGCGTAGGCGAGCACGGCGTCGAGGGCGTCGTACACGTCGATACAGACGCGATAACCGTCGTCGCTCTCGACGACGAGGTGCGTCGTCTCGTCGTCGAGGCCGACGTCAGCGAAAAGGTCGAAGACCGGAACCCCGGTCCACGTCGCGGTGTGCCGCGTCCCCGACGCGCACGCGACCGTCACCGTTCGGTCCTCGGCGGGGAAGTCGAGTAACTCCGCGCCCGACAGCGATGCTCGGTCGTCGCCGCGGACGAGAATCGACTCGGTCGGGGCGGTCGCCGAACGCGACCTGTCGTGTTGTGCGTGCATGCGTACTCACTAGTCCGATATTGGTTGACTCTACCGGTGTGTGTAACCGCTAATAATTAAGGGCTTATAACTGTCTGAAGGATGGGTCCCCCTGACGTAGTTGGTTGGCGGGCGTCGACCCGATTGGACGGTTTCGACTCGGTTGCGAGTCGGTCGATTCCGAACTCCATATATTCATTGCTTTGAGAATATATGTTCAATCTACATGTTCGAGGTCCAGTCCGAGTTGGCGGTGTTCGTCCTTCTGATGCTCGTCTGGACCGTCTTCGTGCTGTATTCGGCCTCGGTGTTCACCTGGTTCGTCGAGGTGCTCGTCCTCGCGTGGCGACAGACCGTCCCCGCCGACGACGTCGCCTACGGCTACGACGACATCCAAGTGCGCATCATCACCATCGACGCTGCCAACATCGTCCAATCGACGGTCAACGCGGTCCCCGACGGTCTCGACGACGTTCGGGTCATCGCGGAAAAACCGATTTCGGTCGACGGCGCGACGGTTCACGCCGTTCCCGAGGAGTTCACGTGTACGGCATCTCACAAGGGCCGCGCGCTCGAATGGGCGCGCCGCGAGGTCCCCTGCGACAAGGAGTTCGTCCTCTACCTCGACGAGGACACGTTGATGGCGAACTTCGAGGGGTTGCCGGAGGGTGACATCGTCCAGATAACCGAACTTCCGGTGTATACCGGTTCGTGGGTGACGTACCTCTCGGAGGTGTTCCGCATCGGTTACCAACGCGAACAGCGGGCGTTCGGCCGGTTCAGTTTCCCGCTGTACGCGTGGGGCGGCGGCATCGCGATTCGAACGAGTCTCGAAAATCGAATCACGTGGGACTCGAAGACCATCACCGAGGACACGGACTTCGCGTGGCGCGCGGCCGCCGACACCGACCTCGATTTCAACGTGCTGAACTGCAAGTTCCGCAATCAGGCCCCGCCGTCGGTCATGACGATGCTCAAACAGCGTCGGCGGTGGTTCTCCGGAACGCGACAGGACTCGGACCTGCTGCCGCTACACTATCAGATGTTCCTACAGTTCCGCCTCGTCGCGTGGGGCTTTTCGCCGCTTATCCCGCTGATAACCCTCATCACGTTCCTCGTCCCCAGCGCGCTTCCGGACCTGATGGTCTATCGAATCGGCTCTCTTCTCGAGTTCGCCACGCTGTTCGTCGTGACGGGCGCTGGCGTGGCAAGTTACTGGTCGGAGTCGAAACTCACGCTCCTCGCGGTTCCGTGGACGCCGATTCTCGTCGTCCTCAACACCGCGGGCGCGCTCTGGGGGTTCGTCGCTCCGGTCGAGCACTTCGCCGTCACGACCAAGGTGGCGCTGGAGACGGTCGAAGAGCGCAACCCCGCGTTCGAATCCGGTTCGCTCACGGAACACGACGGGCGCAACGACTTACCCGAGCGACTGGACGTGAATCGGTTCGCGAGCGAGCTCCGAGAGTCGCTTTACACCTCTGACGATTGACCGCGGCGATTGCGTGCCGAACTATTCTCCATCGGTATCCGATGACCACTCTCCGAGGGCTGACTCCCGAGCCGTGGTAATCGAGTCACCGATTGATGCGCTCACGGCACGTTTTCTCACTGTATGAACGCGCACGCGAACATCGGTCCCGACCGCGCTCGCAAACACGAGCCCTTCCCGGCGTACGGGCCCGTGGATGCGGCGCTCGGATTCGTCGTCTTCTACCTGTTTGTCGAGCGCGCGACCCCGACTATCGTCGAAACCCTGACGAGTGTCGTTCCCGGGGTCTCGGCGTCGGCGGTCGGCTTCGGACTCGCGGCGTTCTTGTGGTTCATCTTCGTCGTGACGACGCTCGACCAACTTCGTCGGCAACTCGCGGCGCTCGGGGTCGTCGCCGGGGACGCCGGCCGACCCGTCCGCGTAGAGTTGGGGCGGGCGGTCCCCACCACCCCGCGGCTTCTCGTGTACGCCGTCATATCCGTTGTCGGCGGCTCTATCGCTGTTCTCACGTTCGACCGCGCCGTCGACGCGGGCATCGCGTTCATCCGACTCGTCGTGGACCTCGGTGTCGGCGTATTCCCGTTCGGCGCGTTCCCGATCGTCGAGTTCCTCGTCATGGTCGTCTTCTTCGTCTCGTTCGGCGCGGCGACGCACTCGCTCGATAGAGTCGTCATCGGGATCATCAGGGCTGCATTCGCGATGGTCCGCCCGTAAACCAGTCGGCAGACGCGACATTCTCTCTTACGAGACGTATCGAACCACAAGACTGTTATCCTAGTTTTCTGATTGACAGAGACGAGAGTCCCCATGAAGCGCCGCACGTTCCTCCAACTGACCGGTCTCGGGGCCGCTGGCGGACTCGCCGGCTGTCTCGGTTCGAACTCCCCTCCCCCGCGAAAGTCGAGCGTCGTCTCCGACTTCGAGATCTCCGACGGCTCGCTCGTCGTCGACCTCGCCGACCAGACGTGGGTGATGTCCCGCTACGAAGCCGCCGACCAGTCGTCGCTGTCAGGGTTCGACCCGCAGTCGCTGGCCGCGCTCAGCCCCGTCGGGGTTGCGAGCGCGAAAGGCAAGAGCGGCGGCGGTGGCGGCCGCGGTGCGACCGGCCGCGGCACGGGTGGCTACG
>NZ_JAMYJY010000182.1:0-3280 GCF_024136985.1 Haloferax sp. AB510 | reverse complement strand
CGCCAGCGGACGCGTCGCGCGGTCGCCGCCGAACTCCGCGAGCGCGCCGAACACCACGGCATCGTCGCCGGCGCGCGCGACGAGGAGACGTGGTCGGCCTTCGATTCGTTCTGCGTGGGCGTCGCTCGCGATAGCGTGACCGGTGACCGATTCGAAAAGCGGCTCTCGAACGCGCTCTCCCCGCGGCTCGACGTGGCCGTCGAGGGACTCACCGCGAACGGATTCGTCACGACGCGCGAGCGCGAACGCGGCCGCGACGCGCTCGAATCCACGGACGCGGGTCGGCTCTGGATGTCGACGACCGACTGGGAGTCGTTCCGCGAGACCGTCGTCGACGACCTGCTCCGCGACTGCGTCGAACGCGACGGGAGCGTCGCGGGCGCGTAGCGCGGCACGGCCCGATCCTCAGACCGCGTCCTCGATGAACGCCACGGCACCCTCCGGTGAGTCGCACGGTTCAAACCCGTCGAGCGAGCCGACCTGCTGGGTTCTGAGCCCGGCCGTCGGGCGGTCGAAGACGTTGGCGTAGCCGATTTCCGAGAGGGTTCCGCCGCCGCCGTCGATGGCGATGACGGCGTCGCCGTTCATGGCGACGAGCGCGTTTCTCGCGTGGCCGAGACCGGTCGCGACGGCGATATCGACGTAGGGGTTCGCCTCCTCGCGGTCCTCGCCCGGGAGGACGCCGATGGTCGTGCCGCCGGCGTCTTTCGCGCCGCGGCAGGCCGCCTCCATGACGCCGCCGAGACCGCCGCAGACGACCGTGTGACCGCGCTGAGCGAGCAGGCGACCCACATCTTCGGCGAGTGTTTCGACCGGCACGGGGACGACGCTCCCGCCGATGACGCTCACGCGCACGGCGGGGCCTCTGTTCGGCGTTCGTCGGTGTCGGCTCGACGTTCACCGAGGTCGTGACTGTTGGCTGTGCTCATGAGGTATCGGACCGCGTCGAAGAAGATAAGTGCGGGGCCGCGCCGCCCAATCGGGCCGACAGCGGAGTGCTCGTCGCGTCAGAACTCGTCTGTTCGCCATGCGTCGTCGTCCAGCGGGGAAACCGCTTCCCACGCACTGCACGCGCGCATCGTCCGAGCCATCGACGAGAAGTTCGCCGTTTGTTTGTGAGTTCTTGGCATGGTATTTGGTGCCATGAGTGCCTACACTAAATATCTTGTCGGGGTACTACCTTATACACCGCATACACCTCCCGATTCTATTGTGTTCTATGGTATTTCAACACATATTACGGGAAATTCCTCTGAATTCCGGGACGCGCTGGTGGCGGTGTCACGGAACGGGGTGGCTCTCGCGACGCGTCGAACGCGAGAGAGCGCAACGCTTAGTCCCCCCGCGCGAGGACACGTCTCTATGACAGTCAGCGACTGGAGCGACTGGCTCCCGCGCGCGGTCGAGTCGGCCGACCCCGAGACGGTGGCCATCTGGTATCTGGGATGCAACGGGTTCGTCATCAAGGGCAGTGAGGGCACGACGCTGTTCGTCGACCCGTACGTCGGCATCGGCGACCCGCCGCGGACGGTCCGCATGATTCCCGTTCCGTTCGACCCCGAGGACGTGACCGAGGCCGATGCGGTCCTCGCCACGCACGAGCACACAGACCACGTCCACGGCCCGAGTCAGGCTCCCATCCTCGAGAACACGGGCGCGACGTTCGTCGCCCCCGACGACTCGCTCGCCGTCGCCTACGATGACGAGGCGTGGTTCGACGACTACGACCTCTCCGACGACCAGTTCGAGGAGGTCACCGAAGGCGACAGCGTCGAAATCGGCGAGTTCACGGTCCACGTCGAACCCGCCTACGACCCCGACGCGAGCCACCCGGTCGCCTACGTCTTCGAACACGAGTCCGGCACGTTCATCCACGGCGGCGACACCAAGCCCGCCGAGGAGTTCGCCGACATCGGCGAGCGCTACGACCTCGACCTCGGCATCCTCGCGTTCGGGACCATCGGCAACATCCCCGACAAGGAGACGGGCGAGCCGATTCGAACGAAGTGGTACAACGACGAGAACCAGATTATCGAGGCCGCGAGCGACCTCGACCTCGACCGCCTCGTCCCGACCCACTGGGACATGTGGAAGGGCATGACCGCCGACCCGAAGGTGCTGCACCACCACGCAAAGAGCTTCGAGGCCCCGCGCTCGCTCGACCTCGTCGAAATCGGCGACCGCGTCGACCTCTGAGGTCGCGTCCAGAACCGCGTTTCCCGCGACGGTCCTGTTAGCGACGCTCGCCACGGACGGACAGTCACCGCGTCGAAACAGTCGAATCGAGAGACCGCGGCGGGAGAGCCCCACGGCCCCCGGTTGTTTTATAATGGAGGTCGGGAAAGTGGCGGCCATGAGCCGCGAGTCCGAAGGGGTTACATCGGTTTCCGACGGCGAGGTCACGGTCGAAAAGACCTTCGCCGCCGACGAGTTTCCCGTTCCCGCTATCAAGTTCGTCATCAGTTCGACGCGAGACGAGGCGACCCGAATCCGGGTCATCGACCGCATTCCGGAGTCGTTCCCGATGGAGAGCGTCGGGTTCCACCCCGAGTTCGAGAGCGACAACTGGACCGCCTACAAGGACCACCGCGTCGAGTACGAACGGACGCTCGACCCCGGCGAGGAACTCGTAACGGTCTACGGAATCCGCATCACCGACGGCCACGACCAGACGGATTTCCTCGAAGAGCCGACGCTCGAACGCATCCCGGTCGACGGCGGCATCGACCCCGACGACATCGACGACATCCTCGGCGAGGACCGCAGTCAGCTCGTTCGAGATGTGCTCGCGGGGAACCGCGAACCGCTCCACGACGAGGAGGAGGAGGCCGACGCGGATAGCGAGGACGAAGGGGAAGTCGTCCTCGAAGAACCCGAAGCCGACGCCGAAGACGCCGTGGAGGCCGAAGCGGCCGTCGAAGCCGAGGCGGCCCCCGCGGCGTCCGACGGCGCGGAAGTCCTCGACGACGAGCCGACCGACGACGACCTCGCGGCCGCCTTCGAGGGCGGGGACGGCCCGGACGAGCAGACCGACGAGGCCGACGAGGCCGCGGACGATGTCGGAAGCGACGACGAGCCGACCGACGACGACCCCGCCGAACCGACCGGCCGCGCGCGGTCGTCACCGACACCGCGCCGGCCGTGACAGCGCACCTCGAACAGCCAGATGTCGATGCCGAGGTCGAGGCTGAAGTCACCGAAGACGCCGACGCCGATGTCGAAGCGGACGCCGAACCGCCGGCCGGCGCGTCGGCTGAGGACGCCGACGCCGACACCGCCG
>NZ_JAMYJY010000181.1:0-3422 GCF_024136985.1 Haloferax sp. AB510 | reverse complement strand
CGGCGCGCTCGAAGTCGGCGGCGCGGCCGACCTCGCCGTCGTCGACCTCGACGCGCCGCACCTCACGCCCGCGAACGACCTCGTGAGTCACCTCGCGTACGCCGCCCGCGGCTCCGACGTTCGCCACACCGTCTGCGACGGGCGGGTGCTGATGCGGGACCGCGAGGTGCTGACGCTCGACGAGGACGCCGTGATGGCCCGCGCCCGCGAGGCGGTCGCATCGCTCCGCGAGCGCGTCTGAACCGTCGCCTCCGACTCCGCCGCATCATCTCCGACCTCGCTACCCGGCCAACTCGATGCGCAGTCCGTCGTCGGTCACGCTGACCTCCATGCGCTCGAACGTCCGGTGGTACTGCGCGACGTGTCGCCCGTCGCTGTGGTCGACCATGATGGACTTCTCGAACAGCGACGCCTCGTGGAGTCGCTTGACCTCCCGGTAGGCCGTCGACAGCGGCACGTCGGCCCGACAGCTCAGCTCCTTGACCGTCAGCGGCTCGTCGGCGACGCGGAGGAGGTCCGGAACCGCGGGGGCGCTCATCAGCGCGAACAGCTCCTGTTCGGCGACCGCCTTGCCGTTATCTATGACGAGCATCGACCCTCGGCGGTACAATCTCTCCGTTGACACTTGTAGATTCGGGGGCGGCGACCGCCTTCGGTAGGGTTTTCGGACCCCTCTCCGAACCCACGGGTATGAGCGAACACTACGCTCCCGTCTCCGAGCACCTCGACGACGTCGAGGCCGCCCGGACCGAGGGACGACGCAAGATGGACTGGGCGCTCCAGCACATGCCCATCCTGCAGGAGCTCCGCGAGCAGTTCGAGTCGGAACAGCCGCTCGACGGCGAGGTCGTCGGCATGGCGATGCACGTCGAGGCGAAGACGGCGAACCTCGTCGAACTGCTGGCGCTCGGCGGCGCGGAAGTCGCCATCACCGGCTGCAACCCGCTTTCGACCCACGACGACGTGTCAGCGGCGCTCGACGCCAACGACGACATCACCTCCTACGCCGTCCGCGGCGTCGACGAGGAGGACTACTACGCGGCCATCGACGCCGTCATCGCCCACGAGCCGACCGTCACGGTCGACGACGGCATGGACATGGTCTTTACCATCCACGAGGAGTACCCCGAACTCATCGACACCATCGTCGGCGGGGCCGAGGAGACCACGACCGGCGTCCACCGCCTGCGCGCGATGGACGAGGACGGCGAACTGAACTACCCCGTCTTCGCCGTCAACGACACGCCGATGAAGCGCCTGTTCGACAACGTCCACGGCACGGGCGAGTCGTCGCTGGCGACCATCGCCATGACGACGAACCTCTCGTACGCCGGCAAGAACGTCGTCGTCGGCGGCTACGGCTACTGCGGCAAGGGCGTCGCCAAGAAGGCGTCCGGCCAGAACGCGAACGTCATCGTCACCGAGGTCGACCCCCGCCGCGCGCTCGAAGCCCACATGGAGGGCTACGACGTGATGCCGATGGAGGAGGCCGCGAAGGTCGGCGACGTGTTCATCACGACCACCGGCAACCGCGACGTCATCACCCGCGAGGACTTCGAGAACATGAAAGACGGCGTTCTCCTCGCCAACGCCGGCCACTTCGACATCGAAATCGACCTCGACGCGCTGTCGGACCTCGCCGTCGACGAGTACGAGGCCCGCGACGGCGTCGACGCCTACGAACTCGAAGACGGCCGCCGCCTGAACGTCCTCGCCGAGGGCCGCCTCGTCAACCTCGCGTCGCCCATCGCGCTCGGCCACCCGGTCGAGGTCATGGACCAGTCGTTCGGCGTGCAGGCCGTCGTCGTCCGCGAACTCGTCGAGAACGGCGACGACTACGACGCCGGCGTCCACGACGTGCCCGACGAACTGGACCGCGAGGTCGCCGAAATCAAGCTCGAAGCCGAGGGCATCGAATTCGACTCGATGACCGACGAACAGCGCGAGTACATGGGTAGCTGGGCCCACGGGACGTAAGCCGACCCGCGCGCTCTCTCGTTTCTCACAGCCGTCAGCGACCGCGTTCGGTCCACTCGCCCGCCCGCCAGACGCACGCGACGCCGCCGATCCACGCCGCGAGTCGCATCGCCTCGATGGCCGCGTCGGAGGGCGCTTTCCAGCCCCAACCGGTCGGGACGCGCTCGCTTTCGACCGGTTCGACGACGTAGTACCGGCCCTCGAACGCGACGTAGTGCGTCTCCGGTTCGTACAGTTCCGACTCGGTCACGGTGCTACTGCCGTTTCGGATGGCCTCGCGGACGTACGGTGGCGACTCGTCGAGGTCCTCCGCGAGGGTTCGTTTCACCGTCTCGGTCGAGACCGGGTGGAGCGAGAGCGTGAGGGTTCGCCCGTCGAGGGTCGCGTTCGGTTCGAAGTAGCGGCCGTCAGCCCGGACGTAGTCGAACGACCAGAACTCGGGGTCGACGCCGCGGTCCGGATCCAGTTCGAGTTCGACCGGGTCGCCGCGGGCTATGTCGATGATGGCGGCGCACTCCGCCGACTGGAGGGGGTTCCAGCCGCACGATTTGACCCGGTAGAACGCGTCCGAAGTGTGCGGGAGGTAGTCCACCGCTGAGGCCTCGTAGGTGTACGTCTTCTCGTAGGAGACGCCGTCAGGATAGAGGTACAGCGGGTTCGCGAGGAGGGCAACCCCGAGGAGGAGAAAGACGACGGCGAGGCGGTTCTCGCGGTTCATACGGGCAGTAATCCCCCAGCCGACAGATAGCTCTGGTGGCGCGGTCCCTTCGCGTCGGCCCTTAGTGTGCGGCCATCTCCGAGAGGACGTTGACGCAGTAGACGCCGGCGAGGATGAGAAGCAGGCCGACGACGCCCGTCAAGTCGACCGGTTCGTCGAACACGACGAAGCCGATGGCCGCGACGCCGACGATGCCCAGCGCGGCCCACGTCCCGTACACCACGCCGATGGGGAGTTCTTCGAGCGTCAGCGAGACGAGGTAGAACGCGAGACCGTAGCCGACCACCACGCCGAGACTCGGTACGGGCTTGGAAAAGCCCGCGGACAGTTTGAGTGCGGTCGTTCCGACGAGTTCCGACGCGATTGCGCCGGCGAGTAACACGTACGGGTTCATGTTCGTCGGTCCCGCCACGACCCGGATGAGCGTTCTGCAATCCCCCGCCACTTGCGGTCCGTTGCTCGCGCCGAACAAGAAATATCAAAATACTAACTTGTGGGCGAGGGAATCCCGTCTATGACCGAACTCGGCGAACTCGGCCTGTCGAACTACGAGGAGAAGGCGTACCGGACGCTCCTCGCCACGGGTGCCGCGACGGCCGCGACCGTCTCTGACGCGAGCGGCGTCCCGAACGGTCGGGTCTACGACGTGCTCAACGGGCTTCGGTCGCGCCGGCTGGTCCGCGCGCAGTCGACCCAGCCGACGCGGTACGTCGCCGTCGACCCGGCC
>NZ_JAMYJY010000180.1:0-3428 GCF_024136985.1 Haloferax sp. AB510 | reverse complement strand
CTGACGCGACGGGCGACGGGCCGACCGTCGCCGACCGCGTCGCCGAGTACGACGACGACCTCGCGGCCGAGGTCGCGGCGCTCGAAGCCCGCGTCGCCGACCTCGAAGCCGAGCGCAACGAGGCCGAAGCGACGGCCGAGGAACTCCAGTCTCGTCTCAAGCGCACACAGGCCGACTTCCAGAACTACAAGAAGCGCGCGAAGAAGCGACAGGACCAGATCAAAGAGCGCGCCACCGAGGACTTCGTCGAGCGCGTCGTCACCGTCCGCGACAACCTCGTCCGCGCGCTCGACCAGGACGAGGACGCCGACATCCGCGGCGGCCTCGAATCGACACTCAAGGAGTTCGACCGCATCCTCGAAGACGAGAACGTCGAGATTATCGACCCCGAACCGGGGACCGACGTGGACCCGAACCGCCACGAGGTGATGATGCGCGTCGACAGCGACGAGCCGGCGGACACCGTCGCCGACGTGTTCCAGCCCGGTTACGAGATGGCCGACAAGGTCATCCGCGCCGCGCAGATCACGGTCAGTAAGGGCGAATAGCGCGCGAGCGACACGGCCGTCTCCCCGCGACCGGCCACGGTGGGCTGACGCGCCACCGACCCGGGGAGGACTTTTGTTCTCACCTCGCAATCAGTACGGCATGCGACTTCGTTCCCGTCGGCGGCGGCCCACCGTGCGCGTCACCCAACACGGCGCCCCCGGCGACGACGACCTGCTTTTCGTCCTCGGGTGGGGCAACAAGCCGGGTCACCGGAGCGTCGAGTGGCTCCTCGACCGCCTCACCTACGAGGGCTACCACGTCCACGCTGTCGAACTTCCGACGAACGGCTGGGAGTTCGACAGCCAGTACGTGAACCCGGTGCGGGCGTACGCGGTCGACCGCGACATCGACCTCGTGCTCAGCCACAGCACCGGCGGCCTCGTCGCCGCCCACCTCGACCTCGCGGTCCGGAACGTCTTTTTGAGCCCGTGGTGGGGGACCGCGACCGCCGGTCTCGATGGCCTGCTGCTCCCCGTCGTCAGGCGGTTGCCGACGACGCGCCCGCTCGTCCCGTCCGGTATCTCCCGCGAGGACCTCGGCGAACTGAAACTCGCCGCCGAACTGGCCGACGGGCCGGCCAACGCCTCGCCCGCGTTCCTCCGCATGATTTACGGGGCACAGGAGTCGCTGCCGCCGTTCAACCCTGACGACGTGGTGTTCGTCTCGCTGTCGGACCGGGTCGTGGACGTTCGCGCCATCGGCGACCGAACCCCGTCTGCGAACCTCGTCCCGTACGACGGGGGCCACGAGTTCTTCGCCAGCGAGGGCAGAGAGCGGACGCTCTCGGTGGTGCTCGACGCCCTCGACGGAGCGGACCCGTCGTCGCTCCGACTCGGCGGTGCGGACGCGCCCGACTTCGACGACTCGGTCGACGGGACGGAGCGACCGCAGTCGATGGACTGAGACGCCGTCGCCCTCGACCGCGACTCTGGCGAATCCGTCGTCGGCGACGCGGTCGGCGGTTCTACATAAATCGACCGACCTGTTTCGACGCGAGAACTCAAAATCGCAAGACGGCGTCGACCTCGACTCGCGCCGTGTGTCGCAGTATCTAGTAACCTTTAACCGGCAAAAGACGGTATTTGCGGGCAAGATGGCGAGCAACAAGATTCTGGGTATCGACCTCGGCACCACGAACAGCGCGTTCGCGGTGATGGAGGGCGGCGACCCGGAGATTATCGTGAACGCAGAAGGCGACCGAACCACCCCCTCCGTCGTCGCGTTCACCGACGACGGTGAGCGGTTGGTCGGCAAGCCGGCGAAGAACCAGGCCATCCAGAACCCCGAGCGCACGATTCGGTCCATCAAGCGCCACATGGGCGAGGACGGCTACACCGTCGACATCGAGGGCGAGGAGTACACGCCGGAGCAGATCTCGGCGATGATCCTCCAGAAGATCAAGCGCGACGCCGAGGACTACCTCGGCGACGAACTGAAGAAGGCCGTCATCACCGTCCCCGCGTACTTCAACGACAAACAGCGTCAGGCGACGAAGGACGCCGGCGAAATCGCGGGTCTCGAAGTCGAGCGAATCGTCAACGAGCCGACCGCGGCCTCCATGGCCTACGGCCTCGACGACGAGTCGAACCAGACCGTGCTCGTCTACGACCTCGGCGGCGGCACCTTCGACGTGTCCGTCCTCGACCTCGGCGGCGGCGTCTACGAAGTGGTCGCCACGAACGGGGACAACGACCTCGGCGGCGACGACTGGGACGAGGCCATCATCGACTGGCTCGCCACCGAGTTCAAGAACGACCACGGCATCGACCTCCGCGAGGACCGACAGGCCCTCCAGCGCCTCAAGGATGCGGCCGAGGAAGCCAAAATCGAACTCTCCTCGCGCAAGGAGACGACCATCAACCTCCCGTTCATCACGGCGACGGACTCCGGTCCGGTCCACCTCGAATACGACCTGACCCGCGCGAAGTTCGAGTCCCTCACGTCCGACCTCATCGACCGCACGGTCGAGCCGACCGAGCAGGCGCTCGAAGACGCCGGCTACGACAAGGGCGACATCGACGACGTCATCCTCGTCGGCGGCTCCACCCGGATGCCGCAGGTCCTCGACAAGGTCGAAGAACTGCTCGGCTCCGAGCCGAAGAAGTCGGTCAACCCCGACGAGGCCGTCGCGCTCGGCGCGGCCATCCAGGGTGGCGTTCTCGGCGGCGAGGTCGACGACATCGTCCTCCTCGACGTGACGCCGCTGTCGCTCGGTATCGAGGTCAAAGGCGGCCTCTTCGAGCGTCTCATCGAGAAGAACACGACGATTCCGACCGAGGAGTCGAAGATATTCACCACCGCGGCCGACAACCAGACGACGGTGCAGGTCCGCGTTTTCCAGGGCGAACGCGAGATGGCCGAGGACAACGAACTCCTCGGCGAATTCACGCTCTCCGGCATCCCGCCGGCCCCCGCGGGCACCCCGCAGATCGAAGTCGGCTTCAACATCGACGAGAACGGCATCGTCAACGTCTCCGCCGAGGACAAAGGCTCCGGCAACGCCGAGTCCATCACCATCGAGGGCGGCGCGGGTCTCTCCGACGACGAGATCGACCGCATGCAGCAGGAGGCCGAACAGCACGCCGAAGAGGACAAAGAACGCCGCCGCGCCGTCGAGGCTCGCAACGAGGCCGAGGGCGCGGTCCAGCGCGCCGAGACGCTCCTCGAAGAGAACGAGGAGAACGTCGACGACGAACTCCGCGCCGACATCGAGGCGGCCATCGAGGACGTCGAAGCGGTCCTCGAAGACGACGACGCCTCCACGGACGAACTCGAAGACGTGACCGAGGACCTCTCGAAGGAACTGCAGGAGATCGGCAAGCGCATGTACCAACAGCAGGCAGCAGGCCGGCGGTGCCGGCGGCGCTGGCGCTGGTGCG